>JBBRHJ010000001.1:0-102228 GCA_038222885.1 Bacteroidales bacterium
TTTGTACGATTCATTGGTCACAGAAAAAGAGCCTAAAAAGAAAATAATTGATAAATTTTTAGAGTTAAATATTCAAGATTCAATTTTTGAGCGTTATTCATTGAAATTGTTTAATAAAGAAGTCAAATTCTATATTAATGATAAAGCAATAAATCCTGAGAATTTTGTGATAGGCAAACCTATTCACAATACTTTCCCATATATTGATAAAAAAGGTCAAGAACACAAAGTTTATTTCAATTTGATGCAAATAAAGAAAATCGACAAAATTAAAGTTTTCTTTACTACACACAATGCAGGCATTCAAACCATTGCCAATGGTTTTGAGTTTGAAGCCAGTTGGTTAAGTCCAAAAATAGGTGGATGGTTTATTTACATAAATGCCGACACATTACCATGTGATATGTACAGGAATGTGGATTTAGATGGTATGGATGAGAATGTAAAGCATTACAAAGACTTTATAAAAGAGCAACTCAATATTTTCTTTAAAGAAAAAAATAAAGAGTTTGATAATTTTACTGAAAAGCTGAAACAAGATGAATATTATCCATATAAAGAAAAAAGCAGTTCAAAATCAAAAGTTGTATTGTTTGATAAATTAGCATATTTAGTTGAAGATAGATATAATATACTTTACGAAAAAAACAGACTACGAGAAATTATTTATCCATTGATTGACAGAACTATTTCAAACGGGGAATTAGATAAAATTTTACATGGTATACTAAAATTAAATAGTAAAATGATTTCCAAATTTGATGGACTGATGGAGAGAACAGATTTAGAGGATATTATTGAGTTTTCAGACAAAGTGGCAGTCAAAATGGAAGAGCTTGAATTCCTAGAAAAACTAACCTATTCTGAAATATCGAAAACTGTAAAAGAGAGAAAAGAGCTTCACAAGATTCTCGAAAAAATGCTTTGGATTTTTGGAGAAGAATATAATGACTCTACTCGATTACTCTCTGATAAAGGATTAGAAAACAACCTAACAAGATTAAGAAATGAATTTTTAGAGTACAAACCTTCAAAAAAAGATGATAATATAGCTGAAACAGATAGGTCTATTAAATCAATAACAGATCTATTTTTATATAGTGAGAAAATACTTGATTTAAAACGAAGAGAAGTTTTAATAGTTGAATTAAAAGCACCTAAAGTCAAAATAAGCCCGAAGGAACTTGGGCAAGTTATGAAGTATGCAACCGAAATCGAAAAGAGTAGCCAGACACCAAGAGATGTAAAATTTAAAATACTTTTAATAAGTTCTGAAATTAACAACGATGCTGCATTTCAGATTAAAGGAGAAAATGATAATCCTTTCTTGTATTTTAGAAGCAAAAATAATAACATTGAAGTCTGTGTAATGAAATGGTCTGATATTATTGAGAATCTGAAAAGAAAATTGAAATATATGTCAAATATCTTAGAAATAAAAGATGTTGATGTACAAGATAAAGTTCAAAAAGATTTTGAGGAAATAGATTTTGGAAGAACAAATTCATCTTTAAGGAAAGTTGCGGTTTAATTAATTTATTGAAGTTAACAATCTTGAATTTAAAGTGTTAATAATTTATAGTTTTCCGATTAAAAATAAGATATATGCCCGAACAACAAAACATAGAATACAAGCAAAGCTGGCACGACGATTACCTGAAATGGGTTTGTGGCTTTGCCAATGCCATTGGTGGTGTGATTTATATTGGAAAAGATGATGCAGGTTATGTGGTTCATCTAACTGATTACGCCAGATTGTTGGAAGATATTCCCAATAAGATTCGCAACAAAATGGGAATTATTTGCGATGTGCAGTTGCATGATGAAGAAGGGAAGAAATATATATCTATCAAAGTGAATCCTTATTCGGTAGCAGTTTCGCTGCGTGGCAGGTATTATTATCGTTCGGGCAGTACCAAAATGGAACTCACGGGCGTGGAACTAAATGAATTTCTACTCAAAAAAGCTGGAAAAACATGGGATGATGTGATTGAAGAAGGTGCAAGCGTTAAAGATATTGACGAAGCAAGTGTAGCCAAGTTTATTGAGGACAGCAACGAAAAAAGTAGAATGCCTGATATAAAAGGGTTGGCTACCTTTCAGATATTGGAAAAATTAAAACTCACGGACGGAAAGAAACTAAAACGTGGAGCTATTATTATGTTCGGCAAAGATCCTATGCGTTTTTATCCGAATATTCAAGTAAAAATTGGTCGGTTTGGTAATGATGCTTCCGATTTAAAATTTCATGAAGTGGTGGAAGGTAATTTGGTACAAATGCTTGATGAAGTTCAAGTGCAGTTAAACTATAAATTTCTCATACGCCCTGTTACTTTCGAAGGTTTTCAACGGGTTGAAAAAGACGAGTATCCCATTCAAGCACTTCGTGAAATGTTATTGAATGCGTTGGTTCATCGCACCTACATGGGAGCAACCATTCAAATGCGCGTGTTCGATGATAAACTTTCTATTTGGAATGAGGGTCTACTTCCTTATGGTTTAAGTCTTGAGGATTTGAAATTGGATCACAATTCTCGTCCACGTAATCCCATTATTGCCAATGCTTGCTTTTTTGCCGGTTATATTGACACTTGGGGACGTGGTACACTTAAAATAATCAATGCTTGTAAAGATGCAGGTTTGCCCGAACCTGAAATTAAAGAACTTAATGGTGGCGTAGAAGTTACAATATTTTCGCAAATAATTGAAGATGAAATAGTTGGTCAAACAGGTAGTCAAACAGGTGGTGCAATAGGTGGTATAATTGGTGGTCAAGTTGCTGGTCAAGTTGGTGGTCAAGTTGGTGGTCAAGTTGGTGGTCAAGTTAGTGGTCAAGTTGGTGGTCAAGTTGGTGGTCAAGTTGGTGGTCAAGTTAATAATTTAACTAAAAGGCAATTAGAAGTATTTAATATTATTCTTGGTAATCAAAGAATTTCAAGGAAGCAACTTTCAGAGAAACTTGGCATAAATGAATCTGCTATTCAAAAACATATAGATGCTTTAAAAAAGAAAAATATTATTGAAAGAGACAGCGCAACTACAGGTCAATGGATAATTAAAGTACAAGAATGAAATTCACCGAAGAAAAATTAGAACGAGCTTTTACCGAGTTATTGGGGCAAGAAGGTTTTTCTCACCACTTGGGCGTTACCATCAAACGGCAGCCTGACGAAGTATTGATTGAAGCAGATTTGATTCAATATTTACTCAGCAAATATGAAAGCAAACAACTTACTGTAACCGAAGCAAAATCTATTGTTCTTCAATTAAAAACCTTGCCTGCAGGTGACCTTTACGAAAGCAACAAAACCATTATGCGTTGGCTGAGTGATGGTTTTATTCTAAAACGTGAAGACCGAAACCAAAAAGATATTCATATAGAGCTGATTGATTACAACGGACTTGATGCTCAACTTGCAAGTTCTGATTTAGATACGATAGTTGCTTCACCGACCGAAAATTATGGGAAAGACCATAATATCTACAAATTTGTCAATCAGTTAGAAATCGTTGGTTCAGAAAAACGAATTCCCGACGGTATAATTTACATCAATGGATTGCCTTTGATGGTTTTTGAGTTTAAAAGTGCCATTCGTGAAGAAGCTACAATTTTTGATGCTTACAATCAATTGACCGTTCGTTACCGCCGTGATATTCCCGAACTTTTTAAATACAATGCTTTTTGTGTTATCAGCGATGGCGTAAATAACAAAGCAGGTTCATTTTTTGCACCTTACGAGTTTTTCTATGCTTGGCGCAGAGTGGCAGGATTGGCAAAAGATGTCGATGGCATTCATTCCATGTATACTTTGGTGCAAGGAATGTTCAACAGAAACCGTTTGCGAGACATTATTCGTAATTTCATTTATATTCCTGACAGTTCGAAGAAAAATGAAAAAATAGTTTGTCGCTATCCACAATACTATGCAGCAAAACGCTTATACGACACCATAAAATCTGCTCAAAAACCATCAGGAAACGGAAAAGGTGGAACATATTTCGGTGCAACAGGTTGTGGTAAAAGCTACACAATGTTGTATCTCACTCGTTTGTTAATGAAAAGCAAACACTTTGAAAGTCCTACCATTGTGCTGATAACCGACCGAACCGATTTAGATACTCAACTTTCGGAAACTTTTGTAGAAGCAAAGAAATTTATTGGCGACAACACAGTATTAACAGTAGAAAGCAGAGCTAATTTACGGGAATTACTGCAAGGCAGGCAAAGCGGTGGCGTTTTCCTCACTACTATTCACAAGTTTACAGAAGATACCGAGCTACTCACCGACAGAAACAATGTGATTTGCATTTCGGACGAAGCTCATAGAAGTCAAATCAATCTGGATCAGAAAATAAAAGTAACCGAAAAAGGTGTTAGCAAGAATTTTGGCTTTGCTAAATATCTACACGATTCATTACCAAATGCGACTTTTGTTGGCTTTACAGGCACACCAATTGATGCTACGCTAGATGTTTTTGGGAAAGTGGTAGATGCTTATACCATGACAGAATCGGTAAGAGATGAAATTACAGTTCGCATTGTGTACGAAGGCAGAGCCGCTAAAGTGATTTTGAATAATAGCGAATTAGAGAAAATTGAACAATATTACGAAGAAGCAGCACAAGCAGGAGCCAACGATTATCAGATAGAACAAAGTAAGGAAGAATCTGCCAAAATGAATGCTATTTTAGGCGACCCAAAACGATTAGGAATATTGGCTGAAGATTTTGTAACCCATTACGAAAACAGAATTTCGGAAGGTGCAACCATTAAAGGGAAAGCAATGTTTGTATGCAGTAGTCGTGAAATAGCTTATGAATTTTACAAAAATGTTATTGCTTTACGTCCCGAATGGAATGAAATACGAATTGCCGAAGATGGTGCTGTTTTGTCGGATAAAGATAATCGCGAAATTAAACCCTTGCAGCGCATTAAAATGATAATGACTCGTGGACAAGATGACCCAAAAGAATTGTATGACCTTATTGGCACAAAAGAACACAAAAAAGAATTAGATAGACAATTCAAAAATGAGAAATCCAATTTCAAAATTGCAATTGTGGTAGATATGTGGCTTACGGGTTTTGATGTTCCATTCCTAGACACGATTTATATTGATAAACCGATTCAACAACATAATTTGATTCAGACTATTTCGCGTGTAAACCGCAAATTCAAAGGTAAAAATAAAGGGTTGGTGGTGGATTATATCGGCATCAAAAAACAAATGAATCTTGCTTTAGCCAAGTACAACAAAGGTGATGAAACTAATTTTGAGGATATTGCCGAATCGCTGATTATTGTTCGGAATCATCTGGATTTGTTGGCAAAACTGTTTCACAAATTTGATAGCACAAGATATTTTCACGGTACGACTTTACAACAGCTGAATACCTTAAATATGGCTGCTGAATTTGCACAACTAACCAAAGAATTGGAAACTCGCTTTATGGGTTTAGTAAAACGACTGAAAGCGGCTTATGATATTTGTGCTGGAAGTGAACAACTTACTCAAACAGAAAGAGATCATACACACTTCTACTTGGCTGTACGCTCTATTGTATTCAAATTGACCAGAGGCAATGCGCCTGACACTGCCCAAATGAACGCAAGAGTAAGCGAAATGATTAAAGAAGCTTTGCAAAGTGATGGCGTGGAAGAGATATTTAAATTGGGAGACGAAAACGAAACTGAACAAGATATTTTTGATGAAAATTATTTGGCTAAAATTGATAAAATAAAACTGCCAAACACCAAAATAAAACTACTTCAACTGCTTTTAGCCAAAGTAATTGGCGAAATGAAAAAGGTAAACAAGGTAAAAGGAATTGATTTTTCAAAGAAAATGCAAGCACTTGTTGACCGATACAACGAAAGAGATGAAAGCGACGTTTTAAGAAGTGAAGTGTATGAGGAAATGGCTGAACAATTAACCAATTTAATTTGGGAAGTACACAAAGAATTCTCGGCTGGAGATGAATTAGGAATTAACTTTGAAGAAAAAGCCTTTTATGACATATTGTTAGAGCTTTGCATAAAATACGATTTCAAATATCCTGAAGACAAATTGATAGAATTGGCAAAAGCGGTAAAAGATTTAGTAGACGGCCAAGCCAAATTTCCCGACTGGAATAAACGTGACGACATTAAATCCGCCCTCAAAGTAGGATTAATCTTATTGCTTGACGAATTTGGTTATCCACCTGTTGAGAGAGACGAAGTGTATGTAGAGATATTTGAGCAAGCAGAAAACTTCAAAAAGAACAGAGTTGTTAGTTAATGCGAAAAGCCGTTCACGAAATAATGAAACAACCAAAGCTTTCCAAATTAGGAAGACTTTGGTTGTTTTAGGATTAGACTTTACTTTTTTGTTTCCGCCAAAGAAACTTTCCTAAACTCTTTCATAAGTTTTTCCAATCCTAATGAACTTTGACGTGCACGCATTCCTGCAGCTTTGTTTCCTTTTTCTAACTGTAATTCAGCGTCTTGACCAAATATTTCAAATTCAGCTTTAATTTTGTTCAATAATTCTTCCATTTTTAAATGAATTTTTCTTGTTCTTCTTTTGTAATAGCCCTCAACAATTTGAGTATTTTAAAACTCAAGGGCAGCTGAAATAACTGTCAGTTGAAAAAGAATATAAATCAAGCCTACAAAGTTGTCATTTACTATTTGAATTATCATAACAAGTAATCTGGATTAATTATTTTCAAATTTTCTACATCAAAATATAATCCATGCAAAACATATAATTGTCCATTGGTTTAGATTCCTTATTCTCACTATCTTTACCAGATATTTATAAACATTTAAAAAATATCATTTATGAAAAAAACTACTCTATTTTCTGCCTTATTATTTTTGGCAATGACTGCAAATGTATATGCAGATGACATTATGGTAAATTTTCAAGAAAAACCAGTATTAAAAAAAACTGCTTCTGCAGGAGCTAGTGGTTTTACGGCAACAAATCCAGATAAAACTGGATTAAACAAGACCGATTCTTGTGGTGTTTACTTCCGTGTTAAGACTGGTAATTACTATGCAGCTTTCGGTACAACTTTCAGCTATCCTGCAGATCTTGTTAATTTTGGACAAAGAGATCCTATTTTTGTTCCTGAAGACATGACTAAATATGTTCATGTACTTATAAACACGAATACTGAAATACGTCCTTTATTACAATTAACTGGTTTTCCTGATGTTCCAGCAATAAATTTAGAAGCTTTGGTGGGGACGCTTAAAGTGTTGAATGTTTGGACCGATCTTGTATATGAAATAAAAGGAAAAGTTGGTGGTTCCACTATTGTAGGAGTTGACTTACGCGCTGATTATTTCAAGGTTTGTATTCCAGATGCAATACAACCTAACATATCAGTACTCCCATCAAATACTGTTCTTGCAGCAGGAACTGGTATTGTTTATTTTGATGAAATCATTGTGAACGATGATCCAACACCTCGTTCGGTAAATTCAGGGGTTAAAGATTTGAACGATGCCAATAAAGCAAAAGTTTATACCAATGGTCGTAAAATTAATGTTGACTTAGAGGGTAATGCTTCTGCAACTTTATTCAATCACATGGGTCAGCAGTTAAATACCAAAGTTTTCAATAACAATTGTGAGTTCGATGTTAAAAATGCAGGTGTATATTTAGTGCAAGTAAACGGAAAAACTTCCAGGGTAATTGTAAACTAATCAGCTTGTTATTATGAAATAGAAAACACTTCATTTGTTAAATGAAGTGTTTTTTTCATTTATGTCTCGAATTTAATAGTTGAAATAATTTTTAATTTCAAGGAAAATGAATAAATTTGTATGTGTTGTAAAATAGGTACAATATAATTATATAAACATCTACATATCAGTTTATTAAATTATTCAATATCTAACTCTTCAATTTACTTAGTATTGTCAATATGAAAATCAGAATATTATTTATCCTACTTTCTTTATTTAATGTGTCATTTTGTGCTGGTACCACGGCTGAAAACACTCAATCAAATCAAGTAATTACAGAAGTAACAAGTCAGCAAACCAAACCCCTTCGAATAATTCTAAAGCTGGACGACTTAAAAGCTTTGAATGGCACTTGTGCTTTCAAGCCAATTTTAGATTACTTAATAGAAAAACAGGTAAAAGCAGGATTAGGAGCGATTGCAGATTATTTTGACAACACATCAATAGCCACTCTAAGTGCTTACATAAATGCAACTAATGGCTCTGGAGATAAAATATTTGAAGTTTGGCATCATGGATTAAATCATGTTGATCCAGAATTTAAAGGAACAACATACGATTATCAAAAAGCACATTTCGATCAGGCAACTCAGAAAATTATAACTTATTTAGGAGTTCAGATGCATTCGTTCGGAACTCCATTCAATGCAAGTGATGCAAATACAAGTAAAGTAATGTCAGAAGACCCTGATTATAAAGTATTTATTTTCCCAAGCATTGATGCTCCTGCAACAACAAAAATTCTAAACATGGACAATCGTGTAAATATGGAAAACGGCACCGGCAATCCTGAGTACAGCTATTTTGTAACGAATTTTAATAACAATAAAACAAAATACACTGACTATATGGTTTTGCAGGGTCATCCAAACTCATGGACTACTACTACCAAAAAAGATCAGTTCAAACAAATTATTGAATTTCTTATCTTGCAAGGATGTGAATTTGTTTTACCCTATGACTATTATTGTAGTTTAACTTTATTGGCACCTACAAATTTGACTGCACAAGTTGTTTCCGCTACTCAGGTAAATCTTTCATGGGCCGACAACACAAGTTCGGAGTATAATTATAAAATTGAACGTTCAACTGATGCTGAAAATTGGACTATAATTGGTACCGCATCCAAAAATAGCACAAACTATTCAGATAATTCTCTATCAGTTTCTGGAGGATTATATTATTATCGGGTATATGCCAATTGTGGAATAAAATCAGACTATTCAAATGTTATAAATACTAATGAATACTCAGCAATAAAGGATGTCAAAGGTAATACGTGTGTACTGGCAAGTATTATTGTAAAAAAAAATGAAATTTCGATTGAAAATATTACTGACAAAGTATTATTGCATATTTTTGATACATCTGGAAAACAAATGTTTGTCCGCGAGCTTAAAACTTTTGAAAAATATATGTTTCCTATGAAGAGTGGAGTATATTTTGTTAGATTGTCAAACAATGAAATATCTCAAACTGAGAAGGTAATACTTTAAAAAAAAGGTTGCAAATTCATTTTCAGATTTCACATTTGCATGAGAGTTTTAGAAATATTGCCCCAATTGAAATAAAGCTAACTTTGGAAATACAACTTAATTAATTTATATATACATGAAAAATTGCAGAAATTTTATATTGTTATTGTTTTTAATAACAACATTATTGGGTTTATATTCTCAGAATTCAAAATCTCAATATAACAATCCAATAATTCCAGGTTTTAATCCCGACCCGAGCATTTGTAGAGTTGGCGACGATTATTATTTAGTTACTTCAAGCTTCGAATACTTTCCAGGTGTACCAATTTACCACAGTCGCGATTTGGTTCATTGGAAAATGATTGGTCACGTTCTTAGTCGTCCATCACAGTTAAATTTGGACAGCATGGCTTGCTCTGGAGGTATTTATGCTCCTACGCTCCGATATAACAAAGGCACTTTTTACATGATTACTACATTAGCCAATGTAAAAATAAAAAATGTTCCAAAGGGGAATTTTATAGTTACTGCTACTAATCCTGCCGGTCCTTGGTCGGAACCACACTGGATTGAAAATGCAGCTGGAATTGATCCTGATCTATTTTTTGATGACAATGGAAAAGTTTATTACAGTGGCAATATGTCACCAACAAACCAAATACACCCAGCACACCGAAATATATGGACTCAGGAAATAGACCTTCAAAACTGGAAACTTTCGGGTAATAGAGTGGAAGTTTTAAATGGCGGCGACTATTACAAAAAGGGAACTCTCGACGGAGGAATAGAATCGAGTTTAAATCATTATGAGTCACCACATTTATACAAAAAGGATGGAACATATTATTTAATGATTTCTCATGGTGGTACATTTCAGAATCATTCGGTTTCAATCTGGAAAAGTAATAATGTTTTTGGTCCATACGAATTGAATCCCGCAAATCCAATCCTCACTCATCGCGACTTATCACCCGAAAACCCAATCACCACAACTGGTCATGCAGACTTAGTGCAAACACAAAACAACGAATGGTGGATAGTTTTTCTTGGAAAACGCCCTTATGGCGGTGTAAATCATATACTTGGTCGTGAAACTTTTATGGCACCCGTGGATTGGAGTGGCACTTGGCCTATAGTGAATCCGAAAGGAAGAGTGGGTCGTGCAGAGGAAACCTATCCTATTCCGAATCTAAAAAAATATATTCCCCAACAACTTCTGGCAAAAGATGAATTTGACAGTAAAGTTTTACGCCCTGAATGGACTTTTATTCGTACTCCACATTCTGAATGGTGGTCATTAAGTATGAAAAAGGGATTTTTGAGCATGTTACTTCGCCCAGAAACAATCAACCAAGCATTAAATCCTTCATTTATAGGCAAGCGGATGGAACATAAAAGTTTCTCGGCAACAGTAAAAATGAGATTTTTGCCAGTAAAAGATGGAGAAGAGGCTGGTTTGGTGGTAGAACGTGATAAAGATTACTATCTTAAATTCACTGTAAAAAAACAAAATACTAAAACTGGAATTTTACTTGCTCAGAATGTTGGAACTGAATCATCAACTCTGGAATTTATTGAAATATCTCTACCGAAAAATAGTAATATACAACTTAGAATAAAATCCGAAGGAGTATTTTATAGTTTTTATTATTCTGTGGATGCAAAAAACTGGAATCCTGTGTTGGAAAAAGTAGATGGACGTTTGTTGGGAATTGATGTTGCCGGCAGATTTACTGGAACTATGGTCGGAATGTATGCATCGTCGAATGGTTCGAAAAGTACTAATTATGCCTACTTTGACTGGTTTGAATATTCGGGTAAATGAAAATTAGAAAAATAGTGTTCTAAAATTTTGAAAGAAAATAAAAGAATATGAGCTTTATGAAATACCTATCAAATTGTTTTCTTCTTCTAATTCCCATTTTTATTTGGAATATTCTTTTAGTTGACCATCTTCCAAAAACATATAGTTCTGATGTTTTTTGGCGAGATATACCAAAATTTATTGGTTACAGTGAAAATATATTGAGAATTATCGTATTTGGATTACCGACGATTATGATTTTATCAATAAAAAGAAAAAACGAAAAAATTGGACTTTTATTCTTTTTGATTGGAATTGGAGTCTATTTTTTGTCGTGGACAGTTATGATTTATTTTCCAGAAAGCAATTGGAGCAGAAGTATTTTTGGGTTTTTGGCACCAGCCTATACCACTATTCTTTGGTTTATTGGCATTGGATTAATTGGCAATAAATCATTTTTCAAAATTCCGAAACTTTCTCAAATCTATATTGGCTTATCGGTACTCTTTGTAATTTTTCATACGCTTCATACATATATTGTTTTTCAAAGATTATAGTATTCTGCTCTTTTTCATAATTATAGCACAGATTTGTTGGGATTACAAATTTGTGCTATAATTTTGTAGGCTGTTTTGTTAAATCGTAAAACAGTCTAATCAACAATTAATTTTTGAGAATAAAACAATCCCATTTTTATCTATCATTTGAACTTGATATATACCCTGTTGGAATTTGTCTTGTGCTGGTATTTCAAATTTGTTTGATGTAGGAATCAATAGATGCGCTGCCTACTCATGTTGAGAATTGAAATATTTTTCATTTCTTTTGAATCAAGGTCAATTGTAAAAGGCGAACTTGCAGGGTTTGAATAAATGGAAATATCTTTGATGTCAATTAAATTTTCGGCATAGCACTTGGAGCTTTTGATGGCTTTGCGTCTTCATAAGTTTTACCTGCACGTAGATCAACATAATTTGTTGTAATATCGAAGTTACAAGCATTCCTACCATAAGCACCCCATTTAAAATAGACTTGATTTCCATCATTTGTTTTGTGATAAGCCCTTTTATTATCGTTTGTCAACACGACCTGATATTCTTTATATCCAGAATTCATTAATGTTTGTTGCACTCCATTGAACCAAAATTCAATAAAGCCAACAGTTGGGTCTCTGGAAAATTTTACATGAAACTCAATAGTTACCCATTTGTCGCTTGCAACAGGCTGCGTCCATACGGTTGTTCGTCTATCACCAATACTCGTACCCGCCTGCCAATCTGGATTACCAGGTCCAAAACAAGCTAGGGTAAGGTTTGTTCCATTATATTCCAAAGTAAAAGGATAATTCTGTGTATCGGGTCCGCCTGAACCATCTTCTGTTTTACATTGAAAAACAGCAATACCCTTATTTAATGCTGGAACAGATGAGATTTTCCAACGCCAACCTAAATAGCAATCTAAACCTTCGGAAAGAATCAAACCATTAGAGCGTGCAAATTCGGCTCTTTTTCTATTCATTGGTTTGTTTATTTGCCAATGTTTACCATAAATAGGATCTATTGGAGTTGTTGCTGTTGGGTTAGGAGCATCCTTATCAAGGCAACTTGTACCTGTTGTATATCCCGTAATATCAAAACGAGAAAAAACAGTAGTTAAACTCTTGTCAGGATTGGCAGACCAGATTACTTGAGATTTCAAAGTACTTTTTGTTCCAATAAAAAGGATGCAAAATAACAATAAATATAGATATTTAGTTTTCATCTTTTTAAAATAAATGGGGGTTCTATTTCAATAATTGTTCAAATGAATAGAGTTTTTAATACAAACTACGAACAATTTATTAGAGATTTAGTTCAATTTTCTTACCCTGATAAATTGTATCCACTTGTTGTATATTTGTTGTGGTTGAGTTTTTAGTGATTTTTAAATTATGCAGAATTACTTTGAATTTTAAAGAGCTATTTTCAGGTAAAAAAGAACCACTTTGCTGATTAATTGTTAAAGTTCTCTTTGAATCATTCCAATACATAGGAATTTCTGTATAAATACCTTTTTCATAGTTGTATGTATTTCCATCATCTATAAAAAGTGAAAATGTGCCATCACTACCAGCATAAATATCAATTGTATATGAATCTGGATTACTTTGAGCATTTTTCATTGCATTTTGTGTTGGTATAATAGCTCCTGAGCGTACAAAAAGTGGAAGTACCTTCAACGGTGCATCATATTTTATTGTTTTCCCAGCATTATAAACATTTGCTGGATTGTTGAAATCATACCAATACTCTTTCTTGTTCTTGTCAGATAAAGGCAAATAGACATCAACTTTTGTTTTAGGCTTTTTTGGATTACAATTTTTCCCATAATACATTGAATTTTGTACCGGAGCAACCAAAATTGATGGGCCAAACATATAGCTGTTGCCTAAAGTCGTAGCTATACTATCATTAGGGAAGTCCATAATAAGTGGGCGAGCCATTGTGTAATTCTTATTCGTTACCATCCACGAAGTAGAATAAATATAAGGCATCAAGCGATAACGTGTATTTATCATTTCAATTTGAGCATCGTAGAAAGGTTCGCCTTCTTTACCGAATTGCCATGGCTCACGTGGTACATGCGAACCATGTGCACGAAACATTGGCGAAAAAGCTCCAAGTTGAAACCAGCGAACATACAATTCTTTGTATTCAGGATCTTCAAGTCCTTTTGGAAATTCACCTCCTCTATCTTTAATGAAAAATGCACCAATATCTGAATTCCAATATGGAATTCCACTCAACGACATATTAAGTCCTTCTGGAATTTGATTGCGAAATGTTTTCCATGAAGCCGATACATCGCCCGACCAAATAGCTGCTCCATAGTGTTGTTGCGATGCAAAAACAGATCGTGTTAATATAACAACGCGGTTATTGCTTTCAGCTCTAAACCGATCATACATATCATTCATCATTGCTAATGAATACGCATTGAGCATTTTAGCAAATGAACCCATATATGTTTTTCCGGCCGATTTTGATATTTCTTCTTGTCTGTCCTGAGTAAAACCTTCTCGGAATGACGGTTCGGTAGCATCGAACCACCAACCATCAACACCAACATTATAAAGTCCTTTGTGCAGATATTTCCAATATATGTCTCTTGCAATAGGATTAAACATATCAATTACTTTATATCCTGCCCAAGTTGGTTCGTTAAACAATACTCCGGCATTCTCCATCTCTTTGTATATTTCAGTTTCGGGACCAACACTTGGCCATACAGATATTGTGAGCTTAACGTCCAAATTCTTGTGCAAATTTTCAATTGCTTGTGCAGGATTTGGGAAGCTGTCTTTATTAAAACTCATTGAATTCCAAAGTTCTTTTTTTCCCCAATACGACCAGTCAAGAACAATATTGTCGATAGGTATGTTCCGTTTACGATATTCCTTAACAACATTTGTCAATTCATTGAACGATTTATAACGTTCTTTTGATTGCCAAAAACCAAAAAATGAACGTGGAAACATTGGAACATTACCAGTTAATTGTCGGTATTGAGCAACTGTATTGTCTACACTTCCTCCAAAAATCACATAATAGTCTATGGCATTAGCAACTTCGGAACTTATCGACATTGCTTCATTCGATGTGTCGTCAAATATAGTTTTTGAATAGTTATCCCAAAGAATTCCGTATCCTTTCGAAGATACAAACATTGGAACAGCAAATTCCATATTCGCCTGTACGAGATTTACCTTTTTGTGTCTGCGATTCCAATCACCGTCTTGATATTGTCCAAGACCGTAGAAACCTTCTTGGGGTGAAAGAATTAGTTTTTGCTCTATTTTGTAGTAACCTTTATCGGGTGCGTCAGTTGGTGAGAAACTACGTCCAGCATTAGCTTCTGAAACAAGCAATTGATTATCTTTCTTGTTAAAAAAAGATATTTGGTCAGTTTTAGAATTGTATTTTACCTGAATAGCACTGGTTGAAATTGTTAACTGATTATTTGTGGAATCAACACTAAATGCAGTTTTCTTAGGTACATGATTAATTATCAAAGAATTACTTATGTAGTGAATGTCAGGGGATGCAGTTACATGTAAAATGCTATCTGTAATTATCTCAATTTTCAATGTAGATTTAGGAGTGTAAATATATACTCCATTTTCTACATAGACTACCTTACTGTTGTTTTCAGCAATTAGTACATTTCCTGCAAAACAAATTACGAAAAGTTGAGTGAATAATAATAAATACTTTTTCATCTTTTTTTTATTGTTAGTTATTAATATTTAATTGAGATTGGAAAATAGTTTTTTTTTGATTAAAAATTTATTTCTGAAATTGATGTCTTTTTTGCTTTCAGCGTTGTTTTAATTTTATCCATAGTTTCATCTATCAGGTGAATACGTTTTGAATCCTCGCCACGAATATCTAAATTATATTTCACATTTGGACTAACATTGAGGTCGAAAATACGTGCATCGCTTACCCCTGAAAACCGTATAAGTGATTCGCCAATAGGATTATTATCTGTTTTAAAGCTATTTATATTAATTTGTTGGGCATCATCAAATATTAATACCGGACGCTTATCTTTATTATCAAGATTAACTCTTACAGTTTTCATATCAATTCCTTTTACATGTCGAAAATAAAAACCCGAAGCTGGTAACTCTTTCCACATGTGAGCATCTGGATATTCATTTATTTTTTCATCCACCATCTTTTCAACCAGATCAGTACCTTCAATTCCAATCATTTCAAAAATCAAATTTTCAAGTACTACATTTTCTATGTAGCTTCCTGGAATGGCCGTAATTGATGAGGCATACCATGCATGGCGAGCTGTAATATTTGAAATTAAAATATTTTTCAATGTCCCAGCTTTTGGTTCTCCTTTTTGAGTACCCGCACCTCTATTTGCAAGACGGATAAATATTGGCGTGCGAACATCTTCCATAGTAATATTTGTAATTGCCACGCCATTGACAATCGATCCATCAACGCTTTCAATTGAAATACCAGAAATAGACCTTATCGGCATTTTTACTTCATTCAATCTAACCATTGCCAACGAGTCGGTAGGCAAAGCCGAGCGAATTGTAGAATTACTGAATACAATATTTCCAAAAGAACCAATGGTTTCAGTGCCAATTTTAAATGCGTTGCAAACGGTTGTCAATATACAATTAGTTATTGTAATATTCGAACATGGAAGATGATAATATTTGGGATGTCGGTTTTTAAGCACAATTGCATCATCAGATGTATAAATATCACAGTTGGAAATTATTATATCCCTCGATGCTTGAAGGTCAATACCATCGTTATTAGGTCCATGAAGTGGATTTCGTATCGTTATTCTATTAATTGTGGCTTTGGAGCATCCTAACAAATGAAGAGTCCAACTATCTGCATTTTGAAGTCGAACACCTTCAATATTTATGTTATGGCAGTCTTCAAGATAAATCATGTAGCCGGGTGCAATTGGATTATGATCATAATGACCATTTGGTTTGATATACCAAAACGCCCATCCTGAACCGTCAATTATTCCATCGCCAGTAATTCCAATATTATTTGCCTTCTCTGCACGAATCAAATGTTTGCTATAATCTTCAATTTTTGAACTACCTTGTAGCAGTGAACCTTGTTCAAGATGTAATATAACATTCCCTTTTAAATACAATGTTCCAGTTAGAAACTTGCCTCGAGGAACAATTACCCGTCCTCCGCCATCGGCACTACAACGGTCGATAGTATTCTGAATTGATTGTGTATTCAGTATAACACCTCCTGATTTTGCACCGAAAGATAATATATCATAATCGACTGCAAGTGTTGTAGATACAAGTATTATCAAGGCTATTATTGTAACTATATTACGCTTCATATTTTGGTTGATTTTTTGTTTATCTTAAAAATAATTACCTATTTTAATACGATTTCAACTTTACACTCTTTGTCTCTTGAGGAAACTTTTGCATTAATTCTTCGTTAATAGTTACATTGTTAAATTCAATATTGTCCACAAATTTAAGAAAATATGGTTCTGGTGTATTTGAAAGCTTGATATTATTTAGTGTAATATCTTTGAGTGCATAATTTTCAATTCCAACAGCATAAAATCCGCATTCGCGAGAAAATTTACCTGTTACGTTTTCAATCAGGAAGTTTTGGAAAAGAGTTGGATGAAATCCCCCACGACCACCAAAATAGCTCGTTTCAAAACGAATAAATGCTGTTCGTACTGTATCAATATCTATATTTTTCACATACACATTTTTTATATAGCCTCCTCTGTCAAGGTTTGATTTAAAATAGATACCACTAAGACATTTACTTATTTTTACATTTTCCATATATACATTTTCTACACCTGCTGACATTTCACTACCAATACAGAGTCCGTTGCATTTGGAATTGAACTTACAGTTCCGAATTAATATATTTCGGGTAGGTTGCCCAACACGCCAAGCATCATTATCTCTACCCGCCTTGAGTGCTATCGCATCATCACCTACATTAAATACGCAATTCTCAATCAATACATTTGTTGTATATTCAGGGTCACAACCATCATTATTAAAGTTATAGCTATTAATTTCCACAGCTCTCACTGTTACATTATCGCAATAAACTGGATGAATAACCCAATATGGTGAATCATAGATTGTAATACCTTCAATCAATATATTTCTGCATCCAAATGGTTGAATCATACTCGGTGGTAAAACAGAGCTTTCACCAAAATTTCGTTTGAAAACAGGCACTTGATCTATTCCCATTTGACGCAGGTCACTTTGCATTTTCGACCCTTGTTTGTTGGTTTTACCCCATGATTGTGAAGCCCTACCATCCAAAGCACCCTTACCTGTAATTGCAATATTAGATACATGATAAGCATAAACCAAAGGAGAATAGTTAAACAATTCAGTACCTTCCCATATTGTCAAAACTGCAGGAAGAAAATCCTCAGGTTTAGAACTGAATATTATCACTGATCGTTCAGCTAAGTATAGATTTACGTTACTTTTCAGTATAATCGAACCAGCAGAGTAATACTTACCAGCAGGAACAACTACCCTTCCACCTCCATTATTGCTGCATTTACTTATTGCATTATTGATGGCTTGTCGACAATCAGTAGTAGAATCTCCCACTGCTCCAAAATCAAGAATAGAATAATCTACTTTTTTGAATGTAGGAGCTTTGATATTCTTAAGTATTTCCTTTTTAGTAGGTAGAGAGTTTTTGGCAGCAACATTGAATGCTAAAAAAACAACCAAAAGTAATAAAAATATTTTCTTCATTGAATTTTGTTAGTTATATACGTATAATGAAATAGAGATGCTATTTATCTGAATTTATGATTTTGTCATTTTCCAAAATATTTCAGAGTTATTTTAAACTTTTTAATATTTTAAAAACACACATAGGGTTATAAAACTTGGAATCATAAAAGGGATAAAATCAATAGAAACACATCAGAATCTTGACCTAACTATTTTATAGATAGAGATTTAACAGATAGCTATTGGAAACGTGGAGAAAAATCATGTGGGGTAAACTTATTTACCCCACAAGTTTATTTTTCAATTTTTATTGATAATAAGAAAGTTGCTTTGGTATCTTTTACAATTGATAGTGAATTTGGAGAAATACCTTCGTACTTAATAATCCCTTTCTTTGAACCATTACCGTGGTCAACTGTTTGAAACCAAACTATGAAATTGTTTGGTGTACTGAAATCAGCATTATTCGTAGTCATATCAGAAATTGTAGATCCAGCATATTCAAATGATTTGATATAATCTATTGTGTATTTATTGAAGTTTGCAGGATCGAAATCAGTCATTGTGGTTTTCTGAAGTTTTGTTACATTTTTTTTCGTCCAGACATTTACACCCACATTTTGAGTTCCTGACATGATATTTACATATTTAGATGCAGATAAATCGTTAGTAGAAATTCCACATATACGGAGAACGCCTGCCGGATTTCCAGTAACATAAAAACTGAAATCTATTTTGTCTTGCATTGTAAATGCTTTATCAATTGTCATTACTTCTCTTAAAGGTACTGAGAAGAATCCTCCAGGGCCAACCAATGGCGTTTTTTCTGAACCAAACTCAAATTTTTCAATTAAATAATAGCCAACAGTTCCAGTAATCTCCTTTTTTGTGGTTTTTCCATTCATATCAATTGCTATAATTTGTATTTTAGTCAAATCTGCGGTTGCTACAATAGAATTTGAGAGTGAAACCGATTTATTATTTGCAGAAAGATTATATTCCTGAATAAGAGAGCTTTCTCCGAAATTATTGATTTTATTGACGGTTAATGTTGCCAAACCAGCTCCAGAAGCTATTTGACCTGATAAATTTATTGTTGAACCAAGATCTACTGCATTAAAATTAGTAAGTGCTACATCAATTGTTGGTGCAGGAAAAAGAATATTTAACTTGATAGGGAGCTTAATTTTAGAAATCTTACCAAGCTTATCCTGAGATCTTACCATAAATCCATTTGTATTGGAAGGGATATTAGTGTAGTTGGTTGTAAATAAATAAGTAAGGGGACTACCTGATAATATTTTCTCATCTAATTTAATAGTATCATTTGTGCTTGGTCCTACTAAATAGAATCCCACTTTTTCTAAACCGGAACTTGATGAAACAGTTCCAGAGACCGAACCAGATGACAATTCGTTTACCACCAATGGATTTGGGCCATTAAACTGAACTGTAGGCGGAGCTAATTCTGTAAAATTGACAGGAAGCAGGGCTATTTTTATTTTGTTATACTGATCTACTGCCTGAATTTTCACTCCGGTAGTTCCTGGTCCGAATAAAATAAATGGATAATCGGCACTTTTAAATGTAAAATCACGCGGACTGCTAAAAACATTTATTGTATCCACCATAAGTACTTCTTTCCTATTTACTACTTTGGAGATTGTAATATACTTCAAATTAGATAATGCACTAACCATAATCGAGAATGTAGGCATTAAATCACCTTCTTTCATACTCAATTGTTCAGGTACGAACGAAATAGTAGGTGCATTCAACATTGGTTTAATCCCGATAGGTAGTATTAATTCTTGTGTATTGCCTCCAAGATCTTGAGCAACAACTTTAAACCCTGTCATGTCTTCCTGATAAACAGGCTTTTCAAAAATTGAATAACTATTACTGTTATAAAACTTCTGAATTGTATTTTTGAATGGTTCTTCAACATTTCCAGTTTTAAGTATAAACATTGAAATAGATTTTAGACCCACCTCAGATGTAACTACACAAGTAATGGATGAATTGTCAGCCACATTCAAATCAACATTTAAGGGGCTTGCAAGAAATTCGATTGAAATATTACCTCCTTCAATTATCGGTTCTTTACAACCCGAAAATATCCCAATGGATAATAATCCAATAATTAAGTATGAAACTATTATATTTTTCATTTTATTGTATTTAATTGATTCTTAATTATTTTACATATACGCAGTTGCGATTTATGATATGTGCAGGTCCGTTTGTCATCATCAAATTACTTGTTACAGCAGTTATCACAACACTCTTACCACATTGATCCATAAGTAATAGTTTATCCTGATCGACCGATGAACTCTTAGTGTCTTTCAATTTCATCGTTAATATAGCATTCGGATCATTCCATAAAGTTAATACATGCACAGGGTCGTAGTTTAAAGTTCCATAACCACTGTAGTCGCCTTTTACAATGTGATACAATAAAATATTCTTTAATTGTGTTGGGTCAGCATCGGCAAGGTTTGTAACATTCAGTTTAGAAAATATGTAGCTATTAAAGGCATCGTTATTTAGCAATAGATAAGTGTATGTTTTGTCTGTTTGAGTGTAATAATTCTCTAAACCACACTTAATTACAGCATCTTTCAGTGTTGAAAGAATATCAGGTCTCGATTCAATAAACTCCCAGCAAGTTTTGTGTTGATAAATGTCAATCTTTTTAGGGTTATATGAATATTCAGTCTGCAATGGAAATTCCTCACAACTACTAAATAGCGAAAATGTCAAAGCAGCGAGTATGATTAAATTAATTTTTATTTTCATTTGTGTAGTATTAATTGATTAATTATATCCTGGGTTTTGAAGTAATGATGGATTTTGGTCCATTTGTGTTTTACTGATTGGGAATAGATAAAATCTTGCGTCTGTAATACCGCCTAAATCTCTAGCATGTCCGGTTCTTAAAAGATCAAACCAATACTTTCCTTCTCCGAGCAGTTCCAATCTTCTTTCTTTGAGAATCGCTAAAATCAATTCGTCAGGTGAAATAAAATCTGTTACAGTGTATGCTGGAAGCCCTGCACGGGTATGAATATAATTTAATTGAGTTACAGCATCATTCATCCTGTCTAAATTTGCAAGTGCCTCTGCTTCAAGCAATACTAAATCGGACATACGATAAATTATTAAATCATTATCTGAACTTGGCTTAGCTGTTCCGCTGAAACTTGTGCCAGTTGCCCAAAACTTATTACTGGGTTTCCCATTCAGGAATGTGGCAGCATATCGTTTATCATCGGCGACATAAGCACTCAACAAATCGCTTGATGGATTAAGTTTTGTAGCTGGTGTGCAGAAATAATCTATGTTTACATTTGTTCCATTTTCCAACTGATTGTAAGCTATGGTAAATATTTGTTCTTTCGATATCGAAGCTAATGTTGCTGCTGGAACTTCAATGAAAATGGAACGCCAACTATCGCTAAAAACTTGTGTCGAGGCTGTTGGTGCAATAGTTTGCAATCCCCAATAACTTGTTGTTGAGTTTTCGGGTGATAGTACACGTATTTTACCTGTCATAATTTTATCTACCATTTCATAATTATGCATCCAAGCATACACGTCCATCTCTATGGCATACAATGACATTTGTGTTAGTCTTGTTCTCTTGAATGAGGACGATGTAGTTGGCTGCAGATATAATTCTGCTTGTTGTAAATCGTCCAATATCTGTTTTAAAATCAGATCTTTATCTGTACGCGTTTTATATATATCAGCATTATAAGTTTCCACAGATTGTGTAAAAAGTGGAACATCGCCCCAAACTCGTACTGCATAAAAATACGATAGTGCTCTCATTGCAAAACATTCGCCGATATAATTATTTTTTGCAGTAGCATTGATACTCATATCTGGAATGTATTTAAGTCCCAGATTGGCTCTATTGATTGTTTGATATATGTTTTCCCAAGATGCTGCACTGTTCAAGGTTGACATTGAATTATTTGCAATATCATACTGATCAGGACCAAATCTTTGATCGCCAACATAATTGCCACCACGCACTTCACCCCAATTGTAATTGCCACTTGACATAGCTTTTGAAAATGAATAATACATAGCAGAAACTCCTGCTTCAGCATCAATTTCAGATTTCCAAAAATCTGCTGCTGTAAGTGAACTTTTTGGGGCAATCTCAACAAATGACTCGCATGATGTAAAAAACATACAAAATGCCAGTAATACAATATTTATTTTTATTAATTTCATATATTCACTAATTTAAAGATTTACATTCAAACCAAATCCAAATTCCCTTTTACGTGGATACCTATTTGTGTCGATTCCAAAGTCCAAAGCACTCGATCCAGAGAATTCAGGATCAAAGCCTTTATATGCAGACCATGTAAGGAGATTGTTTCCGTACGCGTACACGCTTAATCCTTTTAATGAGATAGAACGAGTTAGTTTATCTGGAATTTTATAAGAAATTTTTAAATTCCTAAGTTTTATATAAGAACCATCTTCGATATAGGAATCAGAAGGTGATAAGCGATTATACTCCAAAGATACAGGACGTGGATAAGTTGCGATATCACCAGGTTTAGTCCATGCTCCATATATAGCTTCTGGGTCAGGAGTAGTATATGAGTATTGGAATGAATTTCTGTTCTTGCGTGCATTATTGTAGATTTCTCCTCCAATGGAGTAATAAAATGAAACAAAAAGTGAAATGTCTTTATATGACAATGTTGAATTCAAACCACCAAAAAAATCTGCTTGGGCACAACCAACTATTACTCTATCAGAAGTTGTAATATATCCATCTTTCGCATCAGGCGATTCGAGCCAGTTTACATCACCGCCTTTTAAAATACTTCCATCAGAGTATTTTTTTTGATTAACTATACCAGTATATTCTTGTCCGTTATTCAAATATTTATTTTGAAATACACCATTGGCAAATACTGGTGTTAATTGAGTCCAGTCCTGAGTAAAAGCATTGGATTGATCATAGGCAAAAATCCCATCGTGGTTGTAACCATAAAACTCACCGATCCTTGATCCTTCATGTACATAGATTGAACCACTTATACCCGTGAAAAATGGTGTTCCATCAGCTAATTTTTTCACAATACTACTACTGGTAGCAACATTGAACGCAACTTCCCATTTCCAATCCTTTTTAGCTATAATATCCCCTCCAATCATAAATTCGAGTCCATTGTTCGACATTTCTCCAACATTTTTAGTCATTGAACCATAGCCAGTTTCTTTGGGTAACTGAACATTATAAAGTAGGTTTGAAGTTTGTTTATCATAATAATCGGCAGTTATTCGCAATCTATTAGAGAATAAATTCAAATCAATACCTATATTCTTCTGCTCAGTTTGTTCCCAACCTAAATTGTCATAAGCCAATGATGTAGGCGAAATACCATTCACTCCCTGATAAATATTACCCGGTGAGTAAATTTGAATAGCAGCATAATTTGAAATTGCCTCATTTCCTGTTATACCATAACTTGCTCTGATTTTAGCATCATATAACACAGGTTTTGCCCATTTCATAAACGATTCATCAGAAAGTCTCCAACCCACTGAGGCCGAAGGGAATGCACCCCATTTATTTGATTTACCAAATCTCGATGAAGCATCGGCACGTAAATTACCTGCAAAAAGGTATTTACTTAAATATGAATACGTTAATCTACCATAGTAAGAAAGCATAGAATGTTCATTAATTGTGGTATTAGTTTGTTTCGTATCAATTGATGAAGCAAAGTTTATGGTATAAACTGCATCGGTTGTATAATCAAGACCAACAACTTTTGAATAATTATTTCCCCAATATTGCATACTATTACCAACAAGAGCAGTAATCGAATGTACTTTGCCATTGTTACTATAACTCAAATAATTTTCGTTTAACCAATTGTAATTAGTACTCGTGGTCTCTACGCCAGTTGTCCTATCAGATGATGAGGTTCCAACTAATATTGATGGTTTATACGTTTGCAATCTATTCAAGCTAAAACGACCAGACAAGTTAGATGTGAATGTAAAGTTTTTATTTATTTTATACTCAATAAAATCAAATAACGACATATTGAAATCTTGTACTTTATTGGTTGAAGTCATTGCATAAGTGTATGCACTGTTCCTACCTTCAACCGAATGCATTAAATCACCAGTTGCAGTAAAAATACTCCAATAGGGAACCCAATCATACAAAGAAGTCAGCACTGATTGCTCTGAATATAAGCCAGTTTGATTGGCAAAAGAAGCATACATTCGATGTCCGATAGTAAATTTATTACTTGGACTATATTCCACATTTAAACGGGAAGTTAATCTTTGATAATCACTGTTAACTACAATTCCATCTTCCGTTAACATACCAGCACTTGCATAATACTTTATTTTATCACTTGCAGCACTAACACTTAAATCTAACTGATCTTTTGTTGATGTACGGAATAAATAATCCTGCATATTGATATCAGAATTAAAAAATGGTTTAATTGAGTCAGTTGTATTTGAAGCAGGTGTGCCACCAACAAGCAACCTCATTTTATCATAATACCGAAATTGATCAGGAGTTGTTTGTGGTATACTGTGTGCTAATGTATTATAGCTTCTAAAGTATTTAATATCTATCTTAGGTTTACCAACTTTTCCTTTTTTAGTAGTGATAATTATTACTCCGTTTGCCGACCGTGAACCATATATGGCTGCTGAAGCAGCATCTTTTAGCACTTCCATTGATTCAATATCTCCAGGATTAACATCATCGATATTATCCATTGGCATTCCATCAATTACATACAACGGATTCACTCCAGCTCCAAAAGTAGCCGTTCCCCTTATTCGGACAGAAGCGCCACCACCAGGAGCTCCTGAGTTGGTGGTAATTTGTACACCTGAAGTTTGTCCCTGAAGAGCTTCATAAACATCTTTCGACATTGTTTTCTCAATTTCAGCACTCGAAACAGAGGAAATTGAGCCAGTTAGATCTCTTTTCTTCACCGTTCCATAACCAATTACCACCACTTCGTCCAATGATTTTGTATTTTCATTCAGTACAATATCAAAAGTCTTGGAATTAGACGAAATCTCTTTCGTATCATAACCGATATATGAAATAATTATCGTAGAGTTTTCAGGCACATTTTCAAGTTTAAATGCACCATTAACATCTGAAACAGCACCTATTTTATCACCTTTTACACGAATTGTAGCACCGATAATTGGATTTCGATCTTGATCAAAAACTTTAGCACTAATTTTTTTTGTAGTTTGTGCCAATGCACTTGTTACAAAAAATATGATTAATAATAAGCTAATTGATTTTTGAAAAAAATTGTGATTTTCCTTCGATTTTAAATTGAGTTTTATATTCATTTTTGATTAATTTATAATGTTATATCAAATATGTCGATTCAAGATTTTAATCAGTTATTTGGATTTTTTGAACAATTACTTTGTCATCAATAGAAACTTTAAAAACATAGATTCCAGGTACTAAATTGACAGTATTCAATCCATTATTTTTCAAGTTCTTAAAACTGTGCATTTCAATTCCAGTAAGATTATATATGCTAACATCAAAGTTGTCTTTTACATCTTTAATCATAAATGATTTAGAATTTGCTACAATTTTCAGATTTGATACCTTGTGCTCGTTTAAGTCGGTAGTTATTAGAGTGAATTTAAGATATGGGTAATAGGCCGAAGTAAAACTTGTATTGTCTTTTGAAACGAAATTAACACCTATCGCATCATTTTGATTTGGATTGTTAGGAGTACTAAAAGTTGTATTTGGTACCATCGTAAAATTAATTTCCTGATTTTCACTAAAAGTAGATGTAAGAGCGGTGAACATCGAACTATTAGAAGAAGAAGTACTCACGGATGTATACCATTTTGCGGGATCAGCATCAGCCTTTGTCATTGTGAATAATGAAGGCTGAGTAAGTGTCATTGTAGACCGAAACATTCCTGACATAGTTGATTCAGTCCAGATATTGGCTGCCGGAGTTAATGGAACATAAGAGATTTTAAACTGGCGTGCAGTTGAAAGACCTGTTGAGTCGGAATAAAGACCGAATTCAATGGATGTTACATTTGCCAAATTTGCAAATAATTCGTCTGTCATTCTGAATTTTAAAAAACTGTTGAATTTTAATCGTGTGTTTGCAGCGTTGTATCCAATCTTAAAATAAGGTTCTGAACCAAAATTTGTTGCATCTGATGATGAGCTTGTGGTGTAAGTATCGGCAATAGGATTTAAAATTACTGTTGTTTGCGCAACTGAGTTTGCACTTAGTAATAATAAAAACATAATTGATAATGAAAGAGTTAGTTTTGTTTTCATAATGAAAGATATTAATTGTGATTAGTTGATAAAAATATTTTTAATTTCCTTGTTTTCAGATCTGTATTATGCCTTAATTAAAGACATCAATTGGTTATAAGAATTTTTTGTAGATAGTCATTTGAATCGCCTGTAACTTTAAAAAGATAAATTCCGTGCTTTAAATTGGTCTTGTATGATTCGTTTTCTGCTAAATTATTTGCACTATATAGTGTTTTTCCCATAAGATTAAAAATTCTTACATTGAAATTAGTTTCTATATTTTGAACTTTGAATCCTGTAGAGTTTGCACTAATTCTGATATTTTGAAGTTTATTTTCTTTTAAAGCTGTAGTCTGTGTGTAAGTAAATTTAAGATAGGGATAATAAAATGATGTGTAGTTAGGATTGTCTTTTGAAACGAAATTAATTCCTATTGCATCATTTTGATTTGGATTAAGTGTTGCATCAAAAGTTGTACTTGGAGTTAAAGTAAGATTAATTTCTTTTTCAGTGTTATATGTTAAAGTTATCGAATTAAACATTGAACTATTTGACAAGGCTGTACTTACCATAGAATACCATTTTGCTGGATCGGAATCGGCTTTTGAGAAAGTATACATTGATGGAGATGTGAGTACCATAGTCGAACGGAACGTTCCAGACATTATAGACTCTGTCCAAATATTTGCTGCTGGAGTTGTTGGTACATAAGCTACTTTAAATTGACGAGCAGTTGAAAGTCCGCTAGCATCAGAATACATTCCTAACTCAATTGAAGTAACATTAGCCAAATTTGCAAACAATTCATCTGTCATTCTAAATTTTAAAAAACTGTTGAATTTTAATCGAGTATTAGCCGCATTATATCCAACTTTAAAATAAGGATCAACACCGAAATTTGTGTTGTCGTTGGCTGAACTTGTGGTGTACACATCAGCTGTAGGATTTAAAGTGATTGTAGCTGTAGTTGTAGGCGGAGGTGGTGTTGTCGTTGTGTCAAGACTTAACACTTTGTCGGCAAAACGCTCACCAAATATCAATTGAGCAGTTCTGCTAAAGTGAGGATCACTCACATCCTTAAGCATCGTTAATCCTTCGGCACTTGCCCAGCCACTTTTAGGTAGGTATAAAGCAATATCATGTAGCATAGTATTAAAAGTTGCGTTTTGTGTTTGCCAATAATTAAGTTCTCCAGCAATTACAAGAGCATTAGGTGCTTGTAAATCTTCCCTCAAACCGTTCATTATATCGACAAATACAGACATATACGTATTTGCTGAATTAATATTGGCTTCTCCTTGATGCCAGATTATTCCTTTCAACTCACCATACTCTTGTGCTTGTTTTGCTCTACGTACAGCCTCCGCATAACATTGTTTCTGTCCATAAGCTATACTGGCAAGATCTGTAACCAGTGGTGAATCTTTTTTCCATGCAGTAATAGACGAGCCTCCAAGTGCATTCACTACAAGTAAAATTTTGTGTCCAGTTTCTCTCGCTAATTTTTGAGAAAACGATAATCCTGGTCCAATTTGCTGCATGCTCATATCTTTCCTAACTGAAGAGTATTTATTAAGTGGGTTGTGTGCTGGAACTGGAATGCCATCATCATTCAGTAGAAATACATTAGAAATAGTAGCAGTATCGGCAGTAATCATGGTTCCTCTGCCAGCCATATTCGACTGACCCAATAAAAGATATACATCATACTGTACAACATCCTTCTTATTTTGTGTTGCAAATACATTATTAAAAGTAAGTGACAATACAATAAATGTGAAAAACAACTTGTTAATTTTATTCATAAATATCTGAATTTGTTTATTGAAAAAGAGTGCTTTCGAAATATTTTATTTGTGAGATATTACTCAAAAATTTGGAACGATTTTAATTTCTTAAATACCGACATTTACCTTTTGCATAATTTCATGTTTATCCACCGTTATCTTAAAAATGTATATTCCTGATTTCAGTTTAAGATTCGATATTACTCCATCATTCAGGTTTTTAATATTATGTATTTCAACTCCTACTAAGTTATAAATAGCTAAATCAAAACTCTCTTCGATATTTTGAATCCGTATTCCACTTGAATTTGCACTGATTTTCAGATTCGATCCCTTAATATCGTTTATTGCTGAAGCACCATCATAAATAAATTTAAGATAGGGGTAATAGGCTGAAGTAAAACTTGTATTGTCTTTCGACACAAAATTAACTCCTATGGCATCGTTTTGATTGGGGTTGAGTACTGCATCAAAAGTTGAATTTGGCACCATAGTAAAATTAATTTCCTGATTGGCACTAAAAGTTGATGTAAGCGCAGTGAACATAGAAGGATGTGATGTAGATGTACTCTCGTAGGTATACCACATTGCAGGATCAGCATCAGCCTTTGTAAGCGTAAAAAATGAAGGTTGAGTAAGTGCCATTGTAGATCTAAATAGTCCTGACATTACGGATTCAGTCCAAATATTTGCCTCTGGTGTTAATGGAATATAGGACACTTTAAACTGGCGAGCTGTTGCTAATCCTGTTGCATCAGAGTAAAGACCAAATTCAATAGATGTTACTTTAGCCAAATTTGCAAACAATTCGTCTGTCATTCTAAATTTTAAAAAACTATTAAATTTCAACCTTGTATTGGCAGCATTATATCCAATTTTAAAATATGGTTCAGCACCGAAATTTGTATTATCCGAAGATGAACTTGTAGTATAAGTATCCGCAATAGGATTTAGAACTACTGTGGTTTGAGCAGTGGAGTTAAGCGAAAGAAATAAAAAAAACAAAATTGAAAACGATAGCATTAGTTTTGTTTTCATAATAGTAAATTTTAATGATTGATTAATATTTTTTTTGCATGTTTGTTATTGTTATAATACAATGCGATTACATAGTATCCTTTATGTAAATTACTGAAATAAGATTTACCTGACATATTATTTTTATCTATCAATACTCGGCCAAGAATATCTGAAATTTTTATGTGGTAATTTTCTAATTTGCTGTTTATAACGGTCATTCCATCAGCACTATATACATCAAAATCTAATTCTGGATTATTTGTATGTGTTATATCTGAATATGTACTTTTTTTATAAGTTACCAACAAATAAGGTTTGTTAGTTGTATTTTCTCTCGAATTAAAGTTTATAGCATCAGCATCGTCTGTAGCAGGGTTCGATTGGTCAGGATAAAGACGAAGAGTCAACAGATTCCCTGTTTGGTTTACTACTGATTGGTACAACCCCACATTAGAACCACCCGAAGATGTAATCTTATACCATTTTGCAGGGTCATCTACATTTTTAGTGAAATAGGATAAGGATGTTGATGAGCTAAATTCTGAATTTTGACCTCTGTAAAAACCCGAAATAGTGCTTTCACTCCATTCATTCTTAGAAACTACTGCTACGCTCACTCGTCTTTGTGTGCTAAGTCCACCTGCCTGTTTGTAAATTCCAAACTCTAATTCACTAATATCTTTTAGGTCAATATTGAGACTCGAAAAATCAAATTTTATGTATGTATTATATTTGATATTGGGCGAAGCATCATATTTTGAAACTTTCAATTGAAGTGAAGATCCAAAATTAGTTGTACTTGACGAACTACAATTGGTATATGCATCTTCAATTGGGAAAATTGTATCTTGCACTAAGGGTGGAGGCAATATACTATCGCGCATATATTTCATTCTGGCTTCTACAGCCGGAATATTGAATTTACCATTATTGCTATCACCATCATACCAGTTGTTGAAAATATCATGTTGAGCTTCGTAAATATATTTCTTTGCACTTGACATAGCATTGTAAGCTTTATCATAACTTTCTGCAGCTAATATATTATTGGTTTTGTTTTTATAAGCAATTGCCACATTTAACAAAGCAATGCTAATCTGGTGCATAAAATGAGCTTGGGTTCGTAAATTGTCATTAAAAAACACTTTATTTTCAGAGGGTAGTTGCGAATACAGATTATCGGCATTTGCCACAACACTTTCCCAGCGAGTAATACTTTTAGTCATTCCGTTTATCAAAGCATCAATTTGAAAAAGGGCATTGTTATCCACTGGCACAATTTGGTAAGACATTGAGCTAATTACGCCGGTTAATGGTGTATCTAATTTGGGTAACGGGAAGCGATCACTTAATAGCAAAAGGGCATTTTGTATTCTTAAATCCTGAAAAATAAATTGTCTTTCAATTCCAGGAAAATTAGCTTTTCGTTGCTCCCAAAATGCGTTAAAAAAATCGCGATATAAAGTAGAAACTTGTGATGAATAGCTTGAACCAAAATATGTTGTACAAAAAGTGGATATAAAATCGTTTGTATTGTAAACGCTTGGTTTCCACATCATTTTTGCATTTGCATCTGCTGTAAGTAGAAATTCACGCACGTTTCCTAAATTTAAAACTGAATAATCAAGTTTTGTATTTGGCTTATTTAGTGCATATTTGTAATTGTCCTCCATTTTCCATGGGCCTTCACCTTGCGACAAATGACAACCGGTAGTGTAATATTGCAAGTTCATATAATACCCTATTCTATTAATTTGGGCGTCATTGAAATTTACCAAATCCACATTTGGGTAGGGGTCCTGTCGGGTCGCCGAAAAAGTGAGTATAATATCACTTGTTTTGGGAGGTATTAGTAAACCACTATTGTATAAATCTACTAATTCATTATAAAGGATAGTTCTAACTTCGGGATGTTGATTTCCGGTTACGTCTTTAATAATTTGCAATTGTTCGGGAAAAAAGTCATTAATAACCTTTGCACGCCCAGCATTAGTGGATGGAGAATTCTTAAATGTCAACCAAAACGCCCTATCGGCGGCACCTCTAAATCCTATTACCCATAAATTCTCTATTCCGCTTTCGTGAATTGCTTCTACTGCGTAACGCCAATAATCAATTATGTCCTGATGTTTCGTTAAAGATAATTCTGGAGAAACTGCGTAACCGCGTACTTTTTTCCAATAATCATCCCAAAAATTACTAATAAATTCTACATTTAATATGGTTTCATGATGAGAAGTTAGAATCATACCGTGTTTTTGTATGGTAAGACCAACTGTGTTTAACTTCTTAGTTGGAATATCAATGACTGTACATTGTTCTGAAGTATTCAGTTTAAGTCTCATCATGGTCTCTATCCAGACATTCATATTAACATCACTTATTTTAATGAAAGGATTAAATAGATCCATATCATTTGGAAAAAATGAACGATACCTAACATCTGGAACATCAAAAAAGATATTCAGGTTATCATCTAAAGTAATTTGAGATTTGAGTTGTGGAGTCCAGGATGACCAAAACCAAAGAGGAGGCACACCTAATACTTTTTCGGAGAAGGTGTAAATTGCAAAAATAGTTCCCCTCATATCAAATCCTTGTAAAATGATTTGTTTTGAGGTAACATCTACATAAACTCTGTGCGATTCTCTTCCTGTAACTTGTGTGCTAATACTGGATGGTAAGTCTTTGAATCCATCTGTATTATTAACAATTACTATAGACCATTGAGAAGTTGGTATGGATGCGTATGTATTTACGCTGTGTAGAGTAAAGTTTTTGCCAGTGATTTTTTTGAAATCCCTGTTGAGATAGTTGTAAGCTACTGATACCGGTGCTTTTTCGGAAGAATACATATATACTGCTACATTAGTTGGGTCTAATGTGATGCTGCCAGCACTTAATGTAGTTGAAAATACCAGTAAAAGGAATAGTATTATTTTTGATTTCTTCATAAGAGTTTTATCAGCTTAAAGCCTTCACGGTGTTTCAATGTTGTAATTTTATTTTGAGTAATTCAAAATAAAAAATGAAAACATTGATAGAATTAGTAGATTAGATTTTCTTTGACAAAGATACCCCTATACCATAATTCCGAACAACAACCATGTTGAAACTGATAATACTTATGTTGATTTCTTGATTTTTTCTATATATTCTGAAGGTTTACAGCCATAAATCTCATGAAAACATTTGCTAAAATAGCTTGAACTAGTAAAACCTACTTTTTCTGCTATTTCTGCAATACTGCAATTTTGTTCCAGTATTAATTGAACGGCTCGTTCTAAACGTACATTGCGAATAAATAAACTCGGAGATTTATCTAAAATCCCGATTAACTTTTTGTACAATCCAGTGCGCTCCATAAACAGATCTTGACTTAGTTGTGAAACAGAGAAGGTTGGATTGTCGATATTCTCCTCAACTATTGCAATAGCTTTTGAAAGAAAATCCGATTCTTCAATACTGTATGAACTTGTATTCATCACATTCAATGATGTCGGCTTTTCCAAATTATCAATACTGTTGTCCTCAATATTAGATTTTTGCTTATGTTCGTAATTGTTATTCTGTTCTATTAAATTACGTATGCGTAGCAATAGAATTTCTTCTTTGTGATCACGCTCGAGTTTATTCTTAGTAATTTGTATATAGGCATATATACCGCCACCAACAATGAGAATAACTGACAATAAGTAAAGTATATACGCTATAGTGCTTTTCCACCAAGGTACATTCACAATGATTTCCAAGTTAGTTACTTCATTTTTCTCCCAGTTTTCATCGGTTGACGACATAACACTCAGATTATATTTACCTGCCGGAAGGTTGGTATAGTGGATACGTAAAATTCCATCGGACCATGTTTTATCACCGTTGCCATAAACAACTGATTCGTTCCAAGCATTATCAATCCCTTCCATTTTATATCTATACCTGGTTTGAGCAGGATTTACATAATTTAATGCCGAAAAAACAAACGTAAGGAAATTCTGATTATATGATAAAGTTATTTTGCTGGTGTAGGGTGCAACTTTCGTAAGTATTAATCGATGATCGTAATATTTGTTAGGAGCTACTTCCTCACCTCTGAGATACAAGTGAGTAAATACTGGTTTTAGTGAATGTACCGATGTATTTAATTTTTCAGGAATTAATACATTAAAGCCGTCAACTCCGCCAAAATAGAGTCGGTCATCTTTGGCTTCATAAATGGAACCATTAATATATTCACCTTTAAGTGTACCATCATAAACGTTATATTTAGAAAAAATTATTTTTTTAGTTACTTTATCAATTTCTATTTTTGTAATGCCGTAGCTGGTAGTAACCCATAAATTATGTTTTTTATCTTCAAGTATTGCATGTATATAACTATTTGACATTCCATTCTTTATATAGAATACCCTGTTGTTTGTAGAGTCTGGAGTTGATAATTCAAGACCATCAGGCGTTCCGGTCCATGTCCATCCTCTGCTGTCTTTGAAAATAGTTGTATTGATTTTATTATTATAAATATATCCTCGGCCTTCGCGGTATAAATTATCCAGCGCTTTTTTATCAATATTATTAGCACTTACTTTTTTTAGTATTTTATCTCCTGTCGAATTTGGTGTATATAAATAAAAAGAAGTTCTGCTACGAATAAATATATTCCCAATGTCATCTTCGACAAAGGCTTGTACAGGAATATCCTCGGACGTAGAATCAGGAAATGAAGAACTTCTAATATAATCAAATTTATACCTTGCAGGGTGTTGGTACATTAGTCCACGATTAAATGTACCTATCCATAATCCTTGTTGTTTGTCCAAAAAAATCGTTGTAATATGAGTACTGATTAACTCACCTTCGGTATTTCTAAAAGATGAAAGATGTTGTTTCTCTCCATTTTTCATATCAATGATCCATAGTCCTTTTGAACAACAAATATAAACCTTCTCTTGAGGAGTAATAATCATTGTGTTCAGCTTATAGTCCTGAACCATAATTATTTCCCACGTTTTACGCTGGGTGTTAAAAAAGAACAAGCCACCTTTCTTACCATTTCTTATTTGATAAAATCCATGTGCCCCTTTTATTACTGAAGTGGTTCTATCAAAATTGATTATTTCCGATTGTGGATATGTAGCACAACTGTATAATTTTTTTTCTGTTGAAATATCGTAGCAATCCACTACTCCATTGTTGTAAAACAGAAATAGTTTTTCATTTTCAGATGCAATGTCTTGTAGTTTGCCATTATTTGAAAAGAGTTTAATTGTTTTTGAACTTTCAGGTTGAATCAATCCTTTTTTTGTTAGCAACCAAATACGTTGATTGCTATCTACAAAAAAATCCTCTATTTGGTGACTAATATTCTTCTTTTTGAATATCGTGTTTAAGTTTTGTATATATTCTTCCAGATGCAAATCAATACACATGAGTTTGTGCTTATCCTTAATCCACAATAAAGAATCTGTGCTTTGATATACTCTATAATAACCTTCGTAATTAGTCAATGAAAACTCATCCAAATGTGCACGGTGAATATACCTAAAATTAGCACCATCGTATAAATTCACATTTCCATTTGTAGTAAATACCATTCGCCCATCGGGTAGTTGTGATATACTTCTTATCTGATTATCACTGAGACCCTGAGAAACATCGATACTTGTAAATATCAATTCCTCAGCATTCAAATCAAATAGACCGAAGCTGGAAATTAAAATAGGAATGATGAGTAGTTTTAATATTTTGGGATACATGTGAATTAATCTATATTATGGGACAGCGAATATATAAATATTTATTTTCTCCCACAACTTTTGAAAATAAAACTTGCTTTTCGGAATCATTGTTGTCTGGTAAATATTTTTTGAAATCACCAAAACTACTTTCAGTAATAGGTTTCAGATAATATCGCCCCGATGGGGCTTAGAGTTTGTTATTTTAATATTTTCTACCATAATTTCGTTCCTACGGAACTTCTAAAAAACAGCTCCAGAGGAGCGAAATTATGGTAGTCAACAAGTTACAAAACATACCAAAGCTCCATCGGAGCGACATTATTTGATTTATTATCTTTACCGGACAACAATGTTTCGGAATAACCAAAACAAGGCTTTCACATAATGAAAAAGCCTTATTTTGGGTATAATGATGTTTGAAAACTGACTTCTATTTATAAAACCAATATCTTTATAATTTTGCTAAGAAATCTGTATGATAACTGAATTGGTTAAGACCTTTTTTGGTTTTCTATTTGAACTATAAAACAGTCTATTTAATAATTAATTTTTGAGAATAAAACGATCCAAGTTTATCTATCATTTGAACTTGATATATACCTTGTTGAAATTTGTCTTTTGCAGGTATTTCAAATTTGTTTGATGTAGGAACCATAGAATATATTCGCTGACCACTCATGTTGAAAATTGAAATTCTGGCCATTTCTTTTGAGTTAAGGTCAATAGTAAAAGATGAACTTGCAGGGTTTGGATAAATAGAAACATCATTGTTGTCCATAAAATTTTTAGCAATAGAACTTGTAACTTCTGATGGCTTTGCGTCTTCGTAAGTATTACCTGCACGCAAGTCGACGTAATCGGTTGTAATATCGAAATTACAGGCACTACCGCCATAAGCACCCCATTTAAAATAGACTTGATTTCCATCATTTGTTTTATGATAAGCCCTTTTTTTGTCAGCTGACAGTACAACCTGATATTCCTTGTAATTTGAATTAGTTAATGTTTGTTGCACATCATTGAACCAAAACTCAATAAAACCAATAGTTGGGTCGCGTGAAACTTTAATGTGAAATACAAAGCTAACCCATTCGTTTTGAGAAACCGCTTTTTGCCAGACAGTTGTTAAACGATTTGTAATTGATGAACCTACAGACCAATCAGGATAGCCAGGACCGTAGCAATTTAAGCTTACCGTAGTACCATCGTAGGACAAATTGAAGGGGTAGTTTTGAGTGTCAGGACCAGCGGATCCATCTTCTGTTTTATACTGGAAAATAGCTAATCCTTGATTTAAACGTGGTATGGAAGTGAGTTTCCAACGCCAGCCTAAATAGCAATCTAAACCTTCTGAAAGAATCAAACCATTAGAACGAGCAAATTCAGCTCTTTTTCTATTCGCTGGTTTGTTTATTTGCCAGTGTTTTCCATAAATAGGATCTATTGGAGTTGATGCTGTTGGGTTAGGTGCATCCTTATCAAGGCAGCTTGTACCTGTTGTATATCCTGTAATATCAAAACGATAAAACACAGTAGTTAAACTCTTGGTTGGATCCGTCGACCAGATTACTTGAGATCTCAAAGAACTCATTGTTCCTACTAAAAAAATGCTTATTAATAAAAAAGTAAAGTGATTTGGTTTCATTATGTTGAGTATTTTTCTTCTTGATACAATAAAAATTGATTCTTTTTACTTAACTACCAATTTGTCTGTCAATGATTTATTCGTTCCAATTACGCTGACATTATAGATTCCTGAATTTAGCAAATTATTGACATTTAATGTTAGTTGGTTATTCTCAATTTTCTGAGACTGATATACTTTACGTCCATTTAAGTCGAAAATTTTAATTACTGGATTCTCCATACCATTAACTTCAATGGTGATAAAATCTTTTGTTGGGCTCGGATATATTTTAAAATCTCCGTTTTTTTTTTCAAAAGCAATTTCTTTAGTACCAGATTGAATATCTTTGGAAAATTCTACACTATCAACGTTACACCATGCATTTGCTGGCGAATCGGAACTAAACCCAATTTCACATTGACCATTTGTTACCTGAATATTTGGAATGCTAATTTGAGTCCAGGTTTCAGTAGTAGGTAAATCAGATTTCAACATGTTACTTCCGAATTTTTGTGCAATCATTGAACAACTGGTTTGACCACCGCTTGAACGCACCCACGCTTTAAGAGAATAATTACCATTGGCAAGTCCCGTAAGTGTTTGATAGGTAAACACATTATAAGGAGTATTGTTCCAATGAACCAATTTATAGCTACCTGAATGTGCGGAACCAAATTCAACATAATCTGAATTCTCCTTTCCATTTGATGATATGGTACTCCAAGCTGTCATGTTTTGAGAATAAGAATTATCCAGTTCAAAATCTCCATTAAAAACACCTCCAACCAAATAATAATTCAATAAAGGGTTAAGTTTTTGCGTAACTTTAATATGTCCGGCATCTGTTGGGTGGGTTCCATCAACAAAATCGGTAGATATTAACCAACCGTTAGTATCAATGAAATGCACTTTCGTATCCCCTGCACTCACTCGTATATTAATAGCATTTTGAGTTTCCTGAGAATAAGAACCATTAAAAGCACGCATGGCAATTATCTCTGTAGTTGGAAATTGGTTGCGTAGTTTGGTCAAAAACTCGATGTATTTCGCTTGAAAAGTTGCAGCTGGAACATTGCAATTTTTATCATTCGTTCCAAGGTTAATAACAATTAATTTTGGTGTATATTTTGTGTAATCCCAAATCGAAACTGAGGGGTCATTAGTTGGTTCTTTCATTGAAAAATACTGTAGGCTTTGTCCCCAATATGGTGCACCATTATAGGTATAGCGATACCCATCGACCAATGTAATTCCTGAGTAAGCTATTTGGGTATGGTCGCATTGCAAATTTTCTGCACTAAGCCATGCGTATGAGCTTAAATTTCCTTTTGTGGTCTTTTCACCACAAGTAATTGAATTGCCAATAAATTCAATAATGTTTTTTTTGTTTTGTGCTATGGTTATTGCCGCAGCATCTAAAATAAGTCCTTGAAACTGGATTTCATCACTTCTAAAATTTGCTGCAACAACCAAAGTATGAGTTCCATCTGCCAAAGCTGTGGGTGTTAGATTAACGGTTCCATTTGCTCCAGTAAATTTCGTATAAGCTTTCCCATCAATACTTACATAAATGTTGACTGAAGCAGCCAGTTTAATTTTCACGGTTTTTCCAGTGAAAGAGGTTCTAAAATATGCACCACCCCAATAACTATGAAATAAAGTAGCACTGCTTTTATCCCATCTTCCTACATATTCAATATTTTTATCTGATAGCGAGCCATCGCCAGTTTGTGAAAAAACACAGGATATTGATAATGTAAATAAAATCGAAATAGTAAACAAAAATTTATTTTTCATCTTCAGTAATTATTTATTAATCTGTGGATTAACTATTCTATTTTCCATTTATCAACCCATTTTAAAACTGGTAGTCCATTTTCAAAAAGTATAGGTAACCAGAGATGTTTTCCCATTTTGGGTGCTTCGGGTGTCCAAATATCCGCCATGAAAATAAACTCACCTGATTTTCCTGGCATGGGTAAAATATGGGTACTTTGACTACCAAATGTTTTATTGGCATTCTCACCTACACAAGGATTTGGATAAGTTGTCCACTCTCCCAACATGGAGGTAGCAGAATGTAAACGAGCTGCATTCGGTGCCCAGCCAGTACAACCTGATGAAATCATAAAGTATAGTTTTCCTTTCTTGAAAATGGTGGGTGCTTCATTACTTTTTCCTGGAAATGCTCGGATATATTTTCCAGTATGAGCCTGATAATCATCGGTTAATTCTGCAATATTGAGAGTTTCGTTCTCTTCAGATGCAAAAATATGGTAGGCTTTTTCATCATCATCAACATAAACTGTCATATCGCGAGCCATCTGACCACCTTCAAAATCACGACGAACGAAAAGTCCTTCTTCAATTACTTTTTCCCATTCAGCTTGATCTTTTCGTACTACCTGATTGCGAGTTAAAGTCAACTTTTTGTATTTATCGGGAAAATTCAGCGGCCAAAAACCAGCATTTGGTCTGTATGAATGAATATATTTATAAGGTCCTGTAACTTTATCGGCAATTGCTAAACCAGAACGTGCTGCATCGTAACCCCGTCCGTAAAGCTCTAAGTGGAACCACATTACAAACTTTTTAGTTTTTTTGTTGTAAATCACCTTTGGACGCTCAAGAATACAACCTGCATAAATATCCGATTTTTTGTCGTTTTTTTCCACTGACAGTGCAGTTCCTTCGTTTTTCCAATTTAACAAGTCGGTAGATGAATAACATGAAACACCTTCTAAAGCTGCATTGGTATTCATGTCCTTGCTTTCGCCAAACCAATAATACTTATCACCATATTCTAATATTCCACCTCCATGAGCATTGATGTAATTACCGTCAGTGTCAAGCCAAAATTGGGTTGAAGTGTTGTTAATTTCAGTTTTCTGAGCTGATATAAAGTAGCTTGTCGACAATATAAAACAAAGTACAAGAAAATACTTGAATCTTGAATTCATATAATTATGGATTTATTGTTATGTTTATTTTAAAATATTTTGTATGTCTTTGACTTCCAATTTGAAACTTGGATTAAATTTATCACCCTTCATATATTCAAGTAGGCTGTATTTAAGCTGACGCGATGGTAATCGTTGACTTAAATCGCCCATTAAATCTACACTTGCAACTATAAGCTTTCCGTTCAACACTTTAGCTTCCATTACCAATGCTAATTTCCGATTATCGAACCATGTGTCAATTGGTTGAACAATAGGTTTAAATTCTGCTGGAAAGTCGTCTATATTCATAGCCCCTGAATGAGTGATAATATCCCACCACTGCCAGTTAGTGTGAAATTCGGTAGGAAAATTTGCAAGTGCTGGATGTTCTGGTTTACAAAGTATTCCTAATGTTTGTGGTGCCTGATTTTTCGTCCATGATGTATTCCAAAATACAGTAGAAAAACCGAAATCGATATTTCCGCCTTTTTCTGGTTTCAAGTCCTTTCTACTGACAGTAAGTAATACGTTTTTACCATTTTCAAGTAAGTCTATGGCCTTTTGGTCAAGAATATTAGTCATGTAAATATCGCCCTGATTGTCGTTCAATTGCTTGTTGTACACCCAAAAATCCCACTTATTATTGTATTTAGTTCCATCAATCCAAACTCTAAGTTTATATTGGGCAGGACTTTGAATTTTCGTTAGTGGAAAATCAATTGCACCAGCAACTAAGCCGTTTCCAACTGGATAGTCTTTTATATCAGTGTTTCCAGTTTGAATTATTTTATTGTTGCTATCAGTAATTTCCCATTTAACAAGTGAGTTTTTCAATGTTTCGCCACTAAAATTGGCTATTTCAAGTTTTGCTTGTAAGGTATCGGCAGTTGAAAGAACCATTTTCGTGATTCTTGCCAGAGGAACAACCTTATTACAAAACTGACTGAATTCGGCTGGCGTTATATAGCCTTTTTCTTCCCAGAATGCATCTAAAACTCCTACTAAAGCTGTGCCTTGTCCAGGAAAATCATGTAAGTCAAGCAATTGAAAACCGCCCATGCCTTTGGTTCGTAAGGCTGCTTCAATATCTGATTTGTAGCACAAAGCTTGAAGTTTACCAGAAGCCATCAAAAAATCATGTGCTTGATCAGCCATGTGATGATCGGCTAAATCTTCTTGGAAAAGTTCAAAATTTTTGGCTTTCAACACGCCTGTATATTTCTTTATTTCATCGAAATTAGGAAAAACACACCATTGACCTATTTCGTGACTAACTACTGGAATAGGGCGTTTGCTGATAACGTTAGCATAGTCGAAAGTCGTTTGAGGAGCTTTGGAATTGATTATACTTTTCAATCCAGCATTCCATTGCTGAATGCGAGGGGCTGGAATATTGTGGTACTCATTTTCAGCTATTTCGGGCCAACCAGCAGCACTTGTGTAAATTCTCCTGCTATCTTTCTTCTTCCAATAATCTACAAACTTACTCAAATACTCTTTGTGTTTTTCGCCATGTGGCTCATTGCCATAAGCCATCAAGCAGAAGGATGGATGATTGCCATATTCCACAACAATTCTATTACTTTCGTCGTAAACGTATTGGTCAATGGCTTTTCCATCGCCAATGGTTGCCCAAGCATCATTCTCGATTTGGAGATACATTCCCATTTCATCCGCAGCATCAAAAGCAGCTTTTGGCGGACACCATGAATGAAAACGAATATGATTTAAACCGTGATTTTGCATTTGCTGCATAATCTTTTTCCACGAATTGATGTCGGTAGGTGGATAACCTGTTTTCGGGAAGATAGCACATTCGAGCGTGCCTCTCAGAAAAATAGTTTTATTGTTAATTTGAAATTGTGTTCCTACAGTTTTCAAATCACGCATCCCAAAAGTAACCGTTTTGCAGCTTTCTTTCTCTTTCTCAATATCAACTTTAAGCGAATATAGTGCTGGTGAAAACTCATCCCAAGTCTGGAAATTATCACCCATGTCCAAGTTTAGTTGAACTTGATTTTTCCCAGGGATCAATTCTACAACTTTATTATAAGTTGGCACTTTATGGTTAACTGTTGAATTAAAACTTTTAGCTGAAATATTTAGTTTGCGACTCTGTTTTGAGTTCGTATTGTTTACAATTTCAATATCCAAAACAGCTAACTTTTTAGTCAAATTGGGAGTTACTTTGATTGACTGAACAGCTACTTTATTCACAGCTTTTAAAGCAATAATGCCAACAATGCCATTCCAATTGGTTTGAGTATTGTCTGAAATACTATGAGCATCCAACCCTGGATTTATATCCTTGATACGATTGTCAATACGGATAGTAATTTTATGTTTCCCCTTTTTCAGATTAGCTGGTAGCTTATAGCGGTGTGGAGTCGAGAGGCTGTTATTCATCCCAATTGGCTGATTGTCAATCCAAACCATGGTTTCCCAATGACATCTTTCCAGTTCAAGAAATAAATCATTATTCTTCCAATTTGCTGGGATATTCACTATTTTCTGATACCAAGCAGGGCCAACATAAACTTTCTGAGGCGAAAGCCAAAATGAAACTTTAACATTCCCAGCTTGACGATATTTTGCAAAGTCTGGTCTTTTGTACCACGAACTATCGCTCCAATTAGTAGCGGTCCAGCGAGTAGCAGCCGTTATTTCATCACCGATATTATTTTCGGCCATGGATCCGGGTAGCGTTATTTGTCCAGCAAAATCTTTAAGGAACCAATTTCCCTTTATGCCACTATCAGTTGAGTCAGTGCTAAATGCCCATTTCCCTTTCATATCAATGAAGTTCTTTGCCTGAACTGCATTAAAACTAATTGCTAATAAGCAAATTATAAATATATTTTTTGTGTAATTCATAATAATTTGATAATTTATTTGATAAATAAGAAAGCATTATTTCGCTGGTTCAATGATATAACCGTATGAATATTGCTTAGCTTTCAATAAATATTGCTCGTGAGGAAAATCGCCCCAACTATTGTCGCCACCTAACCCGCGTTGCAGTAAGTCGACTTGCAAAACCACTTGCTTACGTGGGTTCATGTCGTTCAGATGTTGCTGTTTTTTTGTCAATCCTGGGTCGAAGTCTTCAGCTAAAAAGTTTAATGCACTCACACTCAAAGGCTGAATACCCGAAATTTTTATACCCAACCCATTGTTATCTGTCAAACTCAACCACCGAACATCAGTCTTATTACCATTTTCTTGCGGACGTAAATATGGGAAATATTGCTCAGCCACTGTGCTCTTGTAAATTCCGATAAGCGATGAAGTATTTCTGTCGCTATAATTTTCCCAAGGACCACGTCCATACCATGAAAAATTACTAAACTTCTCATTCAGAATAAGTTGCATACCAAATCGCGGCATTTCAGCTAACTTAGTATTTCCAGCAATCCAGTTCACCGCTACTTTTAATTTTCCATTGGCATAGACAGTGTAGTTAATCACATAATCAGAATTTACATCAATAAGGTCATAAACCGATGTTACTGTTACGCTATCGCCAGATTGTTTAACATCCATGGTTTTCAATTCCTTGTTTTCACCCGCCGTACGCCAAATATTACTTCTGACGTGCATGTTATTTCCAAAATCGTTGTCGGTAAATGCCCGCCAGAATTGAGGTTTAGGTCCATTTGCCAATAAAACTTCGTTCTTTTGCTTGTAATTTGAAAGCTGTCCGTTGCGTTTATTGAAATTCATTGAGATATCACCTGCAGTAACTGTAACATTATTGTTAGCTTCCTTTACAGTTATAGCATTCCCAGATATAGATTCTGTAATAAAATACTTGTTGATAGGGAATGCAAATTGCTCACGTGCCATTTCGAAACCAGCAGGAATAAGTTCGGTAGGTTCTTTGGTATAAGCATATAAATTTATGAAATACTCTACTCCATCGTCAGCCTTTATAACTGGTAAATTGATTTTAATGGTTTTAGTTGTGCCTGCTGCTTGAAGAATATCAAGCTTCTCACCAGCTATTTTCTCACCATTTTTCAGAAGTTCCCATTTGAAATCATAATTATTCAAATCGTTGTATAAAAATCGGTTTTCTATGCTAATTATTCCGTTACTAATGTCTTTTGCTTTGAAAATAATATCTTGATATACTTTTTTAACTTCGGCTAAACCAGGGTGTGCAGTTCTGTCGGGATTTACCAAACCATTCAGACAGAAATTTTCCTGATGTGGATATTGTGCCGAGCCAAAATCGGCTCCATAAGCCCAGTAAAATCGTCCATTTTCGTCTTTGGTAGCCAATCCCTGATCTACCCAGTCCCAAATAAAACCACCTTGCATGTGTTTACTTGTAGCAATTACATCAAAATACTCTTGAAAATTTCCTGTGCTATTCCCCATAGCATGAGCATATTCGCACATGATGAATGGTCGTTTAACATCTGTACGTGCAGCATACTCTTTCATGTACTTTATTCGTGGATACATCGGACATACAATATCGGTATTTTCATTCTCGCCCGCTTGTTCAAATTGAACTGGTCGACTTGGGTCAATGTTTTTCAACCATTTATACATTTCGTGAAATATTGGACCATTTCCACATTCGTTACCCATGCTCCAAAGAATGACTGAAGGATGATTTTTGTCACGATTGAATAAACGCTCAATTCTATCTTTATGAGCATCAGCCCATTGTGGCAAATAAGCTGGATGTTTCGATTTATCAAACCAACCTTGTAATTCGGCACCCATTCCGTGTGTTTCAATGTTGGCTTCGTCGCACAACATGATACCATATTGGTCGCATAAACTTATCCAAAGTGTGCTGTGCGGATAATGACTCATACGTACTGCATTGATATTGTTACGTTTCATCATGCGAATATCGTCGAGCATGGTTTGTTTATCCACATAATGTCCTGTATATTGGTTGTGCTCATGCAAATTTACGCCTCTCACCAATAAGGCTTTGCCATTCAACATCAATTGAGCATCTTTAATCTCAACTTTGCGAAAACCCACTTTACAGGAGGTGGTTTCAATAATTTTACCTGCATTATCTTTCAGCGTAAGCAGTAAAGTGTAAAGATTTGGAGTTTCATTGCTCCAAAGTTTCGGATTATTTACTTTTTGATTGATGATTAAATTGAGTTCAGTATTTGTTGCAATTTTAACTTGCGAAGAATTGATGAATATGCTTTTTCCATTGGCATCAAGAAGTGAAAGTACAAAAGTTCCATTATTGTCCTGTGCACTAAAACTTTTCAATTTCACTGCCACATTTAGTGAGGCGTTTTTGTAGTTTTTGTCCAAATCAGGTGTGGCAAAAAAGTCTTGTATCCGAACCTGATCGGTGCTATATAAATACACATTTCTATCAATGCCTGACAAACGCCAGAAGTCTTGATCTTCAAGATACGAACCATCACTCCAACGATAAACCTCAACAGCAACAGTATTTTTTCCTTTTTGAACATATTTTGTAATATCGAATTCGACTGGACTTTTTGTAACCTGACTGTATCCTACCTTTTGTCCATTTATCCAAACATACATCGCCGAAGTCCCTGCTTCGAAATGCAAATAAACCCTGCGACCATCCCAAGTAGTAGGTAATTCAAATGCCTTCTTATAGCTTCCCACAGGATTGTCGGTGTGCGGAATATACGGTGGATTTGCAGGATGAGGATATTCAACATTCGTATAAATAGGAATACCATATCCTTGTAATTCCCAATTCCCAGGCACTTTTATTTCCTTCCAATCATTGGTATTGTAATCATTTTTAAAAAAGTCAACAGGACGTTCGCTTGGCATTTTAACCCAACGAAATTTCCATAAACCATTCAACGATAAATAAAAAGGAGATTGCTCGTAATTATCGGCAATTGCCAACTGTTGATTATTATAAGGCAAGGCAGTGGCTCTTGTGTTTTCCTTATTTACTGCAAAGACCTGTGGATTTTCCCAATCAGGCGTTTGTGATGCTACAAAAGATGTCGGTGCAATAAAGCTAACAAGTAAAATTAGGTTTATCAGTTTAAATTTCATCGTCATGATAGTGTTTTTTTATGTTTGCGTAAATTTAAAAATTAGCATTGAGAATCAACTTCTTCATTCTTAGATTAATACAGATGTAAGAAAGTGATTTATTTATTTTGATAATAATGTGAAATTTGGTATTCTGTTTAATGGGGCATCTACAACAATTGTTTTGTTGCCTTTGTAAATTTTACCATCTTCTGCTCTCCATTTTCCTTTTGGCAAAACTACTTGTTTGGTTCTTGCCCCTTTTACTACTACGGGTGCAATAAGCAAATCGTTGCCAAGCATAAATTGATCCTTGATAGTTTCGTATCCTGCATTTGGAAAAACCAACGCCATAGGTTTTGCGATAGGTTCACCTGTACGAGATGATTCTTCCGCTAATTTCAGTATCTTATCTCCCACCAGTGTGTGTTGTTGAGCTGCTTCGTAGCAGAGTGCAGCATTTTCTTTAGTCAACACTCGCCAAGGAGCCACTGAAAATTGCATCATAGGCATAAACGCATGTACCTGTGCCGACCGAACTACTAATTCCTCGTCAATCTTAGCGGTTGCTAAAAACGATAAATACTCTCCACCACCTATCATATCAGGACATGTATAAGCATAACCCATTAAACTTTGTGACATTAAATCGGGAATCAAGTTTTGTAATTCAGCCCATTTGTGTTTTTTGTCTGAAAGTCTTTGTACCAATGGAAGTCCAGCCATTTTCCACGAAGCACGGAATTCATTTACAAACGTACTTTCAATTCAGTTTAATAGAATGATAACTCTGTATCTATTTTTTCTTTGGTAAATCCCAAGGAGTGAAAGTTTTAACAGGCTCATTATTCATCAAGTCTTTGTGTATCAAGAAAACTACTTCGTCCCACGCTTCGCCTTCTGTCCACAAAGGTTTAATAAGTTTTTTTTCCCAATTTTCAAGCGAGTGTTTTACTTTAAGATATTCTTTTTTATTTGATGTGGTTAGATCAACGTTTTCATTTACATTGTCTTTTAAGCTATACATTTTGTCAGGTAAGCCTTCGACCCTAATCATTTTAAAATCACCAATCCTTGCAGCTGCCATTTTATCTTTTCGCCAGAACAAGAATTCATGTGGGTTTCCTTTCTTTTTTCCTGATAAATATGGAAGTAAACTAACACCATCTAATTTGTTTTTAAGACTACAAGTTTTTATTCCAGCAGCAGCAATAGAAGTTGCAAATATATCTAATGAAGAGCTAAGTCCCTTAAAATCGGTCGTATTATTGAACTTATTACCCCATTTTACGAAAAATGGAACTCGAATACCACCCTCAAACTTCGTACCTTTAAATCCTTTAAGTGGTAAATTGGAGGATTGATTGTCGTGAGCACCACCATTATCGCTCAAAAAGAAAATTAATGTATTCTCTAACTGACCTTTGCTGGCAAGTACATTAATAACTTTGCCAATGGCTCTATCAACAGCCCATGTCATAGCAGCCAATTTCTGGCGTGGATGATTTTTAAATAGTTCTAAATCTTCCTTGGTTGCATCTAATGGTGTGTGAACTGCATTAAATGACAAATACATAAAAAATGGCTTTTGATTTTGTTCAAAAAATCTAATTGCACCATCAGCTAATACATCTGTCATGTAACCTTCAAATTTTTGCTGAGTACCGTTTAACTGCAAATTGCTTCCATTTCCAGGTTTATCAGCTCCATTTGGTTGATAAAAATAGCTTCGTGAACCACTTAGAAAACCATAGAAATAGTCGAAACCACGCTTATTGGGATGATAATCGACGCCGTATCCCATATGCCACTTGCCAATACATGCAGTAGAATATCCATTTTGTTGAAAAGCATCGCCAATAGTTTCTTGGTCGAGGGCTAATCCAAGCGTTTCGCCAAAATTACATTCGGCGCCAAAGCGTTGCTGATATCTACCACTTAGAATGCCAGCCCTGGATGGTCCACTTACCGATGCAGAAACATGTGCATCAGAAAACTTAGTGGCCGAATCAGCAAGTTTATCAATATTGGGTGTTTTAATATCCTTACTACCCATAAATCCAAAATCGTTATAACCAGCATCATCTAATAAAATGATTAGGACATTCGGTTTTGCATCCTTATTTGAACTTAGTAAGCTGCTTGGAGCTAATGTAAGTCCCAAGCCACTGCATAAAAATATCTTATATTTACTTTTCATAATAAGCATTTACCATTTAATAATGTACTATTTACAATTTAAGAAGTTGAAGATTATCAGCAAATTAGATTGCTGCTTATACAACATTTTATTATTCTCACTACTTTGAACCACAAATAAGCATTTGAAATAAAAGAAAATAAACCCACACTTCCCAACGAATGAAAAGTATTGGGTTTATTCTCAACTCTAAACAACTAACAACAATTTATTGAAATACCTATGCCAGTTTTTATAGAACAAGCTAAAACTAAAACACTAACCTACGATTAAAAAACTCAAATATTAAACAAATATGAAGAATATAGAAAAATTTGATTTCTTTAATTAACTGATAAAATAATTATTCCCAACCTTTATTTTGTGTAATAGCTGGATTTTTTCTGATTTCAACTGACGGTATAGGAAAGAAGTACATTTTATCTTCCCAACGACGTGTCACTGTATTGTAATTATACTGCAAAGTGCCAGTAATTGCGTCCTTTTTTAAGTTTAGAATCTTAACAGTTGACAATACATCACCAATTTTCCAACGACGAACATCCCAAAAACGATGTTCCTCAAAGGCTAATTCCACCATTCTTTCATTGCGATATTTGCTTATAAAATCAGCACTGCTCAATCCGGCAGTTAATGCAGGCATAGCAATTCCAGTTCTGGCTCTTACTACATTTACAGCCGCTAAAGGGGTCAAAGTAAATCCAGTTGGAGCAACATCGGCAGACCCACTCACATTAAATACACATTCAGCATAATTCAAATAAAATTCAGCTAATCTGAAAATAATCCAAGTATGATATTTTGTATTTAATTTATCAGGACGTAAATCAATTGACGCATCGCAATATTTCTTCAAATAATAACCAGTAGGTGTTGCACCAGCAGTAGGCAATCCATTCAAACCACCTTCGAAAGTTTGAAGTATAGCCGTATTATAAGTAGGCCAGCCAGTATTGCCATTATAAGCAATGGTCAATGCAAAACGTGGATCTCTGTTCAAATATGGGTCATTAGGATTTAATGTGCCAGTTTTCATGCCGTAAGCATCTACTAATGTTTGAGTTGGACAATTTCCTGAATTACCACCTTCAACCCCCATAGGGAAATTTGATGATTCAAAAGTACGATTTCCACCTGTTCTTCTTCCTAAGATTATTTCAGTAGCAAGATAGCCATTATTTCCCCATAAACTATTGTAAGTACCTAATTTTACATTGTACTTAGCACAGGTATCAATTACTGCCTTATTGGCTAATGCAGCTGATTGCCACAAAGCACCGTTACTGCTTGTATTGAACAATGGACTTGCAGCATACATCAATGCACGAGCTTTCAGAGCTAACACAGTTTGTTTTGTTATTCTGCCTGTTTCCTTGTCAATAGCGGCAGCATAAGTGGCAGGCAACATATTTACGATGGCATCACACTCATCCACTATATATTTAAAAATATCGGCTGATGCTGTACGACTTACTTTATTGGCTGCATCGGCATCTAAGACTTCTGTAACCAAAGGAACATCTCCATACGTTTTTACCAAATTGAAGTAAAAATAGGCTCTTAAAAAACGTACTTCATATTGATATTTGTCGAAACGTTTCATCTGTTCAGCATAATCAGTGTTATACTTGAAACTTTCGAAAGTTTGTCCCACCGATTCTTTTAAGTAGAAATTGGCAGCCCTAATTCCCCAATATGAATCGCCCCAAGTACTCGAAAGTGTATTTACAGCACTCCATGAGCCATTGAAGAAGTCATTCACATTTGAAGTAGTCCAAGCTATTTGAGATTCGTCGCAAGCTGATGCCAAAACACCGCCATTTCCATATCCAGAAAATCCATTCTCCATTTGAGAATAAATATTTGAAACAAAATTTCTGGTAAATACAAAACTGCTAAAAACCTTGTCTTTTTCGTAAATGGAGTTCTCATTATAATCCATGGCTCCTTCACAACTTAGGAGTGAAAGAACAACTCCTATAGTAACTATTATTTTATTTAACTTTATCATAATCTGATGAATTTACATGTTTAATTAAAAAATGACACTTGCACCAAGGTGTAACGAACGATCAGTTGGGTAATTAACTCCAATAACTTCAGGATCAGATAATTTTATATGATCCATCAAAATTAAATCCATGGCACGAACATATACTTTAACACTTTGTATTACAGATTTCGATATGAATGATTTCGGTAACTTATAATACAATTCACAATGGCGTAATTTCAAGAATGAAGCATCTTTTAGCCATAAGGTACTGCTTTGATAATTATTGTCATTCGATTCTGTGGTTAAACGAGGGTACAATGCAGTACTTGCTGTTGCAGGTGTCCAACGATTATTATAATATTCATTCGATATAGTTGTATTATCCATCAACGGCTTATAAATACTCTTGGTCATAGGCATTGCACTTGTACCAGTTACGCCTTGCAATAAAGCATCAAAACCAAATGATTTATACTCTAAACCAAGGTTGATTGAATAATAAGTTTCGGGAGTACCATAATTCTTTCCAATGGCTATTTTATCATATTGATCAATAAAGCCATCACCGTTCTGATCCTTGTATTTAATATCGCCGGGTTTGACTTGTGAGAATTTTTGAATTGGGCTATTATCAATATCAGCTTGATCGGCAAAAAAGCCAAGAGCTTCTAAACCAAATGGCTGTCCGATAGCTAAACCTGTTGTTCTCAAATATGGAAATGCTGCTGGTGCTTCGAGTTGCTCTACTATTGTGTTTGTATTGTAGCTTACTTTTGCTCCCAATGAAACGGTTACATCACCCATTTTCTTGTTAAAATCCAGCCCTAATTCAATACCTTTGCTATCAACAATTCCTGCATTTGCATACGATGAAGTCATACCTAAAACAGATGAAACTCTACCACCTTGCTCTACAAATTGATGATCTCTCCTTTGCTTGTAAATATCGAGCATTACGGTTAGCCCTCCAAACATAGTCATATCGGCACCTAAGTTATAGCGAGTAGCCCTCTCTGGCAAAACAGTTGTCATTGCTAATCGATTTTCGGCAGTAGAACCTGAACCTGCATAGGTATCAGCGAAAAAGTATTGAGTTCCGCCTGAGAATGCTTGTGTTTCTAAGTTCCAGTTTGGCACATAGTCGGTATAGGCAATACCTGCCGAGGCTCTTACTTTAAGGAAGTTTATCCAGCTTATGTCTTTCAAAAATTCTTCGTTCGATGCTACCCAAGCGGCTGAGACTGTTGGTGCCAAGTTGTAACGTGCAGACTTTGGAAGCCTATTAGATCCAGAAAGATTCAAAACTAAGTCAGCTATGTAGCGATTGTCGTATCCATAGTGTGCAAGCCATGAGAAGTTTTGGCGATTCAGTGTTGAGTTTTGACCTCTTCCTACATAATGATCGTAGTTAGCATTTAAAGATGTGAACACTGAACTTTTACCAGATTCATATTTATAATTCAAATCTACTGAATTAGTATATCTATAGTACTGGTTACCAAATGAATTACTAAAACCAAGTTCTGAAGTTGTTCCTCCTTTATATCGTATAGTATCCTCTGTAGCGAAGTTATAAGTATCAGATGCATAAGTATAATTAGCTGGACGGTTATCCCAGAACGAATTATTATTATCATAGGATATTTTACCCGCAATATTTAAGCCTTTGGCAATAAAATCCAAGGATTGTGTCAATGTCATATCGGCAAATAATGAGCGATATACTGCCCGTGAAAATCCTGTTCCTTGTATACCTGCTACTGGATTGGTTGTAGTCCATGTCGAATTTCCACCCCATATACCATCGTAGGTTTTAATTGGGTGAGCTGCTGATGGTAAAGTATAAATATTATCAAACAATATGCTTGATCCACGATTAGGCCTGTTATACTCACCTACAATTCCCATCAAGTTTACTTGTAATTTTGTAGAATTTGAAATATCAACATCCAAATTGGTACGTACATTTAATCTTGAATTAGCAAACTGAGTAGAGTAATCTTTATTTTTATCGGTATTATTCAAAAAGCCCTGATCATTTGTCATATCAACCATGCTAAAGTATCTCAGTTTATCGTTACCACCTTGAAAGGTAATATCATACTTGTTAGCATGTCCTTTATTTCTGTAACTTTCGGACACCCAGTCTACATTAGGGAAGAAATCTGGCATATCACCATCTTTATAATGTTGTAAAGCTTGGGCAGAATAAATGGCAGGTTTGCCATCGTTAGCACTCGCTTCATTCATGGCCATACCATAAGTATATGCATCTGCAAAGTCGGGTAATCGTACTGGTTGTCTAAAAGCATGTTCGTAACTAACTTGTATACTTCGTTGGTTATATACTCCACGTTTTGTTCTCACTGATAATACTCCATTTCTACCTTTGTAACCATGCAATGCCAATGCAGCTGCATCTTTAAGAATTGAAATAGATTCAACTTCATCGGTTGTTAAATTATCAATCGGACGTTCAACACCATCGACCAACACCAAAATTCCATTATCAGATAATGATTGTAATCCTCTGATACTTAGTCCTGCATTTTCGATTACTGGTTCAGCTCCAGACTGAGAGGTATTTAAACCTAAGCCCTTGCCAAAAAGAGCATTTTGAAGACTTTGAGCCGAACTTTTAGTCAATTCTTCGCCATAAAATGTTGATACTGATGCTGTAGAATACAACATATTAGAATAATTCATCGTACCCATGTCCACAGCTTTCGATGTGTAATCCATTACGATTTTTATATTTGAATTATCATTAACCAACACTTGTTTCTTATCAAATTTTGAAGATACAGCATTCAGTTTGCTACCTTTACTAACCGGAATTGAAAACTCACCATTTATATCGCTAATAGTTGATATACTCTCCGAACCAACCACTTCTATAACTACTCCTTGCAATGGTTTACCCATTTGATCTACAACTACACCCTTAAATGCAGTTTGAGCATTCGTTATAAGGCTGCAGCAAATCACAGCCATATAGAATAATAATCTTTTCTTTTTCATGTGAATGAATTTATATTTTTTAAGGTTTAATGTAATGGGAAAATAAATTCTTTTGTGTGATTTATATTCCCAAAACATTTTTCAACTTTAATATCTATTAAAATAAGTTCAAAGAATTACCAACCTGGATTCTGGGTTAAACCATAATTTTTGTTGATTTCGTTTGATGGAAATGCTGACAAATACCATTTAGGATTAAAACTTGTCCACCATACCCTTGGTATAGAATTTCTTATTGATTCCTTTTCGTATCTGAAACTTGTAGGATAAGCATATACTCCGCCAGTAACTGTTGCAGGTTCATTTTTTCCATCTGTTCTATATGTAAATAATCCATGCAATTCCTTTTTAAAATCATCAGCCAATTTATTACGAATCATATCGAAGAAACGAACATCTTCTAATCCTAATTCGCAGGCACGTTCACGCAACAATTCTTTCATCAAACCATCGGCCGAACCAACGTTATTTACCGGATTTGATGATTCAAGATTTTTCAATCCTACACGATTACGTACAGTATTAATTTGTTGTAATGCACCACCTAAATTACCTGTTTTCAATAATGCTTCAGCATATATCAAATGCAATTCTGACATGCGAAGGTATGGCCAAACAATTATACGATTACGAACTTCACCAGTACCAGCAATTTGTGCCTGAGGATGATTCATTACATAATCAAGTGTAAACTTATAGCAACCCATACCACTTGTGAAACGGTTTTGCCAAGCTATTAAATCTTGTCCACCTTCCCAAAGTTGAGCTTTACGACCCTGAAAATCTGTCATATTCATCAATATGGTTTCAAACATTCGAGGGTCACGTTCGGTAGCAATTTTATCTTTGTGAGCAGGATTATTAAAATCGAAAGTTGTTCCATCTTGCAATGGGAACATTTCCATAAACTCGAAAGTAGGAGCCACTGACCCTAACACTGCTGCTCCGAAGAAATAGTAATTATAAGCTGTTACATCGAATTTCAAGCGGAAACCCTTGGTATCTAAAATCATTTCAGGATTGTCCCAACCAGCACCAGGGGTATAATAGGCATTACGGAAGGCCATACGATAATCCATAGAAGTAGTACCAGAAGCTTGAATTAAATGATAAGGATTACCATTCTTACTATTTTCGCTAAAGAAATCTTCACAAGCTTTTAAGGTTCTGTCCCAAAGTTCTTTTTTATAACCACCAGTCCAAACTTGAAATTTCTGTACTGCTTCTTGTGGTGCTTCGGTAGTGTAAGGTACGTCATCGTTAAATAACGGACTTGCAGCAAATAATAAAATTTTTGCTTTTAAACCCATCGCAACAGCACGTGTCATTCTACCATCCCAATTCTGAATTTCCGAACCTTCCAACCTCCAAGGTAACTCAGGAGTAGCTATTGCTTCATCGCATAAACCTGTCATAAAATCCAAAGTTTCTATAATTGTAGCCCGAGGAACATCAGAGTCTTCGTTAACCGTAAATGCATGATTTATAATAGGCAAGCCGCCAAAGTGACGAAAAGTGTCAAAATATAGTGATGCAATTATTACTTTTGCTTCAGCTTTTAATCTGGCTTTTTCAGCAGCTTGCATATCGGGTACTTTGTCTACGCTCTCAATAAAAATCCAGCCTTTACGCACTCCTTGCCAAATATCTTCACCCCTATAGTTGAATTTTGTACTATTGTTAGCATTTTCAAGACCCGCATTATAAGTTCCAGAATAATAGAAACGATTCACACCATCCCAACTTAAAGTAGATTGCCAACAATCTGACAAAGTTTCAAACATACCCATGTTCATCTTATTATCTACTGCATTCCAGCGTGTAGGCAGTCCAAAATATAGATGATAGTAAGTGTTCCAAAGAAATTTTCTTGCATATTCTGCTTTACCAAATACTGTATCTTTATTAATTACAGTAGAAGTAGGCATTTCAAGAAAATCATTTCCAAAAAGTATATCATCGACACACGAACTAAATGTAAGTGTGGCAATCAATAATACTATAAATATTTTTGCTATTTTTTTCATGATTTTTTATGATTGTGGTTTAATTAAAAATCGAATTTTACCCCTAAATTGTAAATCCTCATAACCGGATAGGTTGGTCGGGTGTTGGTGCGAGTTTCCGGATCAATGAACTTCATTTTGTCTATGGTAAGCAAATTGTTTCCAGTAGCAAATAGTCTTAAATTATTTATTCCTGCTTTTTTGAGGGCAGCAGAATTAAATGTATAAGCTATTTCAATGTTTTTAAGTCTAACATAACTTGCATCTATCAACCATAAATCTGAGTTCAAATAATTATTGGCTGCATTTATAATTGTTGGACGAGGCAAAGTAGCAGTGGCAGCCGTTTCAGGTGTCCAGCGATTGTCGTATTGACTTTGAAGTAATGAAGCAAAATTCTGAGAACCAAGTGGTTGCCTATAACCTTCTTCCAACAATCTTGATGTATTCATCGCACCTATCCATAACATACTGAATTCAAATTTCTTATATTCGACTCCTACAGTCATACTTGCTGTATATTGTGGATTATTAGTATAACCAATAGTAGTCTGGTCATTTGCATCTATCACTGCATCGCCGTTCAAGTCTTTATACACACAGTCGCCTGGTTTAAGTACAGCGGAATGCTTAGCTATATCTTGTCCAAATTCAGCTTTGTATTTGTCATTTGCATTTTCATCGTAGAAACCCCAGAAATCATATAATAAAGGTGTCCACACGGCTTTACCGGTCAGACGCATATAATCATAAGGAGGTTTTACTTCGTCCATCTCAACTTCTATGTTTTTAGCATAAGATAGATTTACATTGGTCCAATACCGAAAATCTTTGTTTACTTTATCATTCCACACAGCAGTAATTTCATAACCACTATTATCTTGAATACCCATATTAACGGTTGGTAAAGTCATTCCTAAAAATCCTGGAGGAGCTTTACGGGTAATCAACATATCAGTACGATGTTCAAAAAAGTAATCAATATTAAATTTTAGTTTATCCTTTAAAAAATATACATCAATACCATAATTTTGTTTATAATCTTTATCCCAAGTTAAATCCTGATTTCCTTTTGTACCTTCCGAAGCACCAGCAATAACTGTAGTAACATTGGTACCAAAAATATATCCTCTACTACCAATTGTATACGGATCAGGTAAATACATGAATCTGGATGAACCATTTTTATCGTTACCAACTAAACCATAGGAAGCCCTAAGTTTTAAATATGAAACAACTTTTTGAGTTTTCATAAACGGCTCTTGCGTAATAATCCAACCTGCAGAAGCTGCCGGGAAGAATCCATAACGACTTTTAATAGCAAAGTTCTCTGAGCCATTGTATCCCATATTGAAATCAATTAAGTACTTGGTTGCATAATCGTAAGTAATACGACCAACCAATCCTACGTATCCAGTGGCAATACCAGGAAATACTGTTGGATAATAATTTTTCGATTGATTGAATAAAACTAAGGACGAAACATTATGTTGTCCAAATTTGCGGTTATAATTAAATGACACCTCTGAATACCAGTTTCTGTCGGCGCCATACGTTTCACCAAAACTTAATTCACCTTCATCGGCACTTTTTCTGTACCCTATTGATCCATCAGAATTCTTAACAGGGGTATAGTATGGTGTTGTCATATTTCTGGTTTTAGTTGTTGAATATGAACTATTTAAAGACCCCTTTATATTGAAGATTAAGCCTTTAGTAATAATATCTAACTTCTGTTGAAAAGCGAAATCCAGGTTGATAACATTATTTACTGTAGATTTAAAACCTCTACCATACAACACATCTAAACCGTCGAGACCTCCTGCAGGCAGTGGCAAGTATTCGTAGCTTGTTAGGACTCTTTTGCCATCAATTATTCCAGCACCTGAGAATGGGGATGAACGATATAGAAAACGGAAAATTTCATCTTGTGAGTTCGATGAATTAGGAATGTTCGAGGATTCAACACGTCCACCAATATTCAACGAAAGTTTTGAAGTGTTCGTAAAGTTATAATCCAGGTTGGCACGATAATTATAACGTTTATAATCAAAATTTGAATTATAATCAGTTTCAAAAGTTTTAAATATACCTTCTTGAGTAAACAATCCAGTAGAAATAAAGTATTTGAATTTTTCGGTACCTCCTGAAATATTTAAGTTATGTTGCGATTGAAGTGCAGTTTTGTTTGTTAACATGTCAATCCAGTCGACACTTGGATATAAAATAGGATTTGAGCCAGTTCTAAATGCCTCAAGTATTTCGTCGTTTACAAGACCAGTTGTTGTTGTTGGGTTATCACTCAGTCTCATTTCGTTATTGAATTTGGCCCATGTATAACTGTTTGCAAATTTAGGCATACGGGTTGGTTGCTGTAAGCTGAAAGAAGTAGAAGCTGATATTCTTGCTTTACCTACTGTTCCACGTTTTGTGGTTACTAATATTACACCATTTGCACCACGTATACCAAAAACAGCTGTAGCCGAAGCATCCTTCAATACAGTAATGTCTTCAACTTCGTTCGGGTCAATCTGAGAGAACGAACGTTCTACCCCATCGACCAATACAAGCGGATTACCAATACCACGTACTAAAATAAGGGCATCATCAGCGCCTGGTTGTCCAGAGTATTGTACAGTACTCACCCCCGGTAGTTTACCTGTAAGTGCATTAGTCATAGAGCCCACAGGTGATTTTAATATATCACTTGATTGCACCGATGAAATTGCACCTGTAATTGTTACTTTCTTTTGCGATCCATAGGCAATTACCTGAACTTCATCTAATTGTGTTAGATTCTCTTCTAATACAATTTTTATTGAATTGGTATTTTGAACCTCGATTTGTTTTTCTTTGTACCCCATATAAGTTACAATTAAAGTAACTTTTCCTTTTGGGATATTCAGTGAAAAATTGCCATCGAAATCAGTAATAGTTCCAGAAGTTTTCACTTCTTTTACAACTATTGCTGCCCCGATTATAGGCTCACCGTTTGGATCCTTAACTGAGCCTTTTAATATCGAATTTGTTTGCTGAGCAAACATCTGCGATGAAAAAAGCAAAAAACACATGATAATGTGACTTGCGTACCATTTTTGCATCTTGCGATTAAAACAAAGTTTTAAATTCATGATCTTTATATTTAAATTATAGATTGATTAAGTATTCTCAATAGAAATGTAATAATAACTTCAAGTCTCTTACTATGGAAATGAGTTATGATTGGGAGGAGTTTGATTTTTCATGATGTATTATATTTTAGTATGTAGATTGTATGAGAACTCAGTTAAAATAAAAGTTTGAATTATGTCTAAAACTACAATTATTTTCAAGAAAATTTTGATCTGAATTAAGGATAACATATCAGGTTTTGTATGTATTAATTGTTAATTATGAGATAATAAAACAATTCATTTTAAAAATAGATTTAACACATCGTAGTATTTTATTCTAAATTCAAAAAAAAATTTTTTGTAGCAAAAAAAATGGATTATACTCAAAAAAAGAGCTCAATTAACATAAAACAAAAAACTGAATAAGACTTTAATTACAAAATGTCAAAAAGACTTACTATGGCATTATTTGCAGGTACAAAAATATATTTAATATTTAATAACATCAATGTACAAAATCACTTATTGCATGGATAATATTCTTATTCTTTGAATAATTTCACAAAGCTATACTAAATACCCTAACCTTGACAAGTCTGAACCAATGGAGTATTCGACATCCCGATCAAGAGGGAGACCAAGATGGTAGACAAAAGAAAGCTACAAAAAAGAAATTGAGAATAATTTTCTTTTGAAATTAATAAAGACATTTTTGAATTAAAATTTTCATATTAAATTGATTGTGTTTTAATTATAACTATTAAAGCACTTCAAAAATAATTTTTATTGTGTAAAAAAGGACATCAATTTGAGAGTTCAGATACTAAATTCATGATATTTAAAACCTATTTTTCAAATGAATTTCATTCTTCGAATAGGTTGTTTTGTTAAAAAAGATAAATAGACAGGATGTTTGATGTTATCAAACATCCTGTTTGGACTTAAAAAACTAATACATAACGAAAATACTAAACACTATTTTTCCATTTATAAAAAGTTTCAAGACATTTGGTTTTAAATAATTAATTAACACTTCTAATCTTGAATGAGTAACTATATGCTTTTGCGTTCAATCTGAAACTTTCATGAGGTAATGCACCCCAACTGTTATCACCTCCTACTCCTCGTTGAGCCAAATCAACACAAAGAACAATTTCTTTTCTTGGAGTGATATTGCTTGAATGCATATTTTTTTTAGTAAATCCAGCATCAAAATCTTCGGGAGTATTATTTAATGCACTAACACATATTGGCTGTAAACCTTCAAACTTAATTCCTTGACCATTATTCTCAGTTAATGTAAGCCACCGAATATCAGTTTTGTATCCATTTTCCTGTGGGCGAGTATACGGAACATATTGATCAGCCACTTTACTACTATATACAGCAATTTGAGAAGAGTAATTTCTGTCGGAATAGTTTTCCCAAGGGCCACGACCATAGTACTTAAAATTATCCATTTCATTATCCAGAGTCATTATCATACCAAAACGAGGCATTTCTGGCAGATCTTTTGAAGTTTGAAATGACACATCTAATTTCAGAACTCCATCTCCAGAGATTGTATAAATAATTTGAAAATTAGCATCTACATCAGTCAGATATAAATCTGATTTAATAATGACATTTTCATTCTCTTCTTTTGCTTGAATGTTTCTTAATGCAATATTATTACCTGCCGAACGCCAAACACTTGATAAAACAGGCATTTTATTTCCAAAATCATTATCTGTCGATGCGCGCCAAAAATTAGGTTTCAGTCCATCTTTCAGCATCGATTTTCCGTTCGAAATATACTTGTTGAGCAATCCTGTTTTTTTATCAATAACTACTTGGACATTTGAAGCTATTACTGTATACTTATCTTGTGATTCTTTTAAACTGCTAACTCCTTTTGAATTATCAAATTTGCTAAAATATTTGCTGTTAGGCAGTAAAAATTGTTCTCTGGCAACTTCATGATGTTGGGGAATAATTTCTGAGCCATTACGGGTATAAGCAAATAAATTTAAAAGATATTCAACACCGTTAGCAATAGGCATTTCAGGCATAGATAGTTGCATTTGTTTCTCAGAATCCGGACCTAGAAACACATCGAAATTTCCAGTTTTTATAATTTCCCCATTTTTCAGTACTTCGTATTTAAATATGAAATTTTCAAGATTTGTATGATGAAACTCATTGACCACCGTAACTATTCCCTTTTCAGGTTGGTCTGATGTAAAATTAATATCCTGATAAAATTTCTTCACCTCCATCAATCCAGGATGTGGTTTCCGATCGGGCCAAACTAATCCATTATGACAAAAATTCTCGTCATTTCTGTAATTCTGACTACCCATATCGCCACCATAACTCCAGTATTTTCGGCCAGCTTCATCTTTCATCAAGAAACCTTGATCTACCCAATCCCAGATAAATCCACCTTGCATATTCTTACTTCCACGTATAATGTCCCAGTATTCTTTAAAATTACCACTGCTATTACCCATTGCATGAGAATATTCACACATAATAAAGGGACGCTTAACATTTTCGCGAGCAGCATATTCTTTCATGCGTTTTATGCCTGGATACATTGGACAAACAATATCTGTATTTTCTTTTTCGCCTGCTTGTTCAAACTGAACTAAACGTGTTTTATCTCGCTCTTTTATCCATGTATAGGTTTTCATAAACACATCGCCATTGCTTGCTTCATTTCCAAGTGACCAAATAATAACAGAGGGTGCATTCTTATCTCGCTCTACTAAGCTGATAGTTCTATCGATATGAGCGGCATCCCACTCAGGATTAAATGCCATATTCTCAGGACCGTAACCCATGCCATGTGATTCAATATTTGCCTCATCAACTAAATACAATCCATATTGACTACATAATTTTACCCACAACAAATTATTCGGATAATGACTGCAACGAACTGCATTAACATTATGTTGCTTCATGGTTCTAATATCTAGCATCATCGTTTCTTTATCTTGATAATGCCCTGTCAACGGATTGTGTTCGTGAATATTAACTCCGTGAACCATTATTCTTTTGCCATTGACCAATAATCGACCATCTTTCAACTCCACTTTTCTAAAACCAATTTTAGTTGCAACATACTCAATGACTACGCCTTCACCGTTTTTTAAAGCAAGTAAAAGTGTATAAAGGTTTGGTGTTTCATTGCTCCATATTTTAGGCGTGTTTATTTTTTGTTCAATGCTCCTAGTTTCAAGAGAATTTGCATCAACTTTTATTGAAATAGTTTTATTGAATACTGCTTGACTATATTCATTAAGAAGACTTACATCAATGGTCATGTTTTGAATTTGCGAGTTCATGTTTTTCAGCATTATATCCAAACTTAAATTTCCATTTTTATAGTTTGCGTCTAAATCTGGACGAGCAAAAAAGTCAAAAATACGCACATCGCCAGTACTATACAGATATACATCTCGATCGATGCCTGATAATCGCCAAAAATCCTGATCTTCAAGATAAGAACCATCACTCCAACGATATACTTCAACGGCTAATGTGTTTTTACCTGGTTTTACATACTTTGTAATGTTAAACTCAGCTGGACTTTTGGTATTTTCTGTATATCCAACTTTCTCGCCATTTACCCAAATATACATAGCAGAAGTTCCCGCTTCGAAATGAATAAATGTTTGTCGTCCATCCCAATTTGTAGGTAATTTGAAATCACGACGATATGAGCCAACTGGATTATCAGAATGATCAATATAAGGAGGATTTTTGGGGAAAGGATAAACCATATTGGTGTAAATTGGTATGCCATATCCTTGCAACTCCCAGTTTGCTGGAACTTTAATTTCCTTCCAATTGCTGAGGTCAAAATCGGTTTTATAAAAGTTCATTGGTCGTTGATCAGGAGTTGGAGACCATTGGAATTTCCACAGTCCATTTAACGATTTATACCAAGGTGACGAAGTATACTCATCAATTATGGCTGACTTTCGGTCGGCATAAGGTAAAAAGAAAGCTCTTGCTGGCTCACGGTTTATTTGAAAAACAGCAGGGTTTTCCCAGTCATTTACAATATTATTTGTTTGTGCATTGATTTCTGTTATTTGTTGTACAAATAAATTTAGAGCAAATAGTAGAATAAATTTTGATACCTTGTTCATGGCAAATTAGATTTTTTCTTGTTAAATGTATTGTGATTAAATACTTACTAAATAATGATAATTACAAAAATTAATTTTATCAACACTTTGAAGGGGTTGGAAACTAACTTTTGATAGATTTGTACAAATTACAACAAAAATATTTGAATATGATATAGTTTTTCAAATAATAAGTGATTCGATTTCAATTCTCAAACTTAATAATTTTCAGCTTTCTCATAGGGCGAAAGTAAACCCTGACTAACTAAAAAATCTTTACAAGCCGCTAAAACATTGTAAGTGTTTTTCTTGTTTTCATTTACCGCTTTTATTGTATCAATAAATGATTCTTTATTGTTGATGTAAAGTAAGAAGTTTATTGACAATAATGCAATGTCTTGATTTTCAGCAGCACAAAACTCTTTCAGCCTTTCCTGAGCAGTTTTATCACTATATATATCAAATGCAATAGCCGAAGCTGTTACAGCAACAGGAGGATAAGGATCATTTACAGCCTTTTTAATTACTTTTGAATAACATTTTAAGTCTATTGCACTTTGACTTCTTAAACCTATGGCAGCCCAATATCTTACAATCTTATTTGGACTTTTTAATAGTTTAATTTGCTTTTTTACAATATCCTTTCCCCTATACCCCGAAAGGATAGCTGCATCATACACCTTAGTAATCGGATAATTAGCTTCATTTAATCTAAACTCATAAGCTGTAGTTGATTTGGATATTAATGCCATTTCATATTCGGGAAGTAACATTACATCACACGATTGAAGTATTTCTTCTTTTAACTGTGCACGCATTTTCTTTATAAGTGCTTTGTATTCGAAGTTGGCAGCTAGATTGTTACTTTCCCAAGTATCATTCTCAATATCAAAGAGAAATTCTGCAGGTCGATCATTAAATATGCTTCGTTGTAAGGTATTTAATTTATTTTCAGCCAAATCTTTCCGCATCAATTGTTTTATTTCACCTGCTTCCACGTAGCGAATAAATCGTACTTCGGGCATAAACGGCATAAAATTACGAGAGTACATATACTTCCCATTTGTAACACTGCGAACTAAATCTATTCCATTATCAGCTCTGTCATTAGATAAAACTAGATGATCCGTAGTTTTTGAACGTTTATCGCCTATCAATACTCGACCTTTTAAATAATTGGGGATAGCTCCTCCAACCATTGAGATTAAAGTTGGAGCAAGATCCTCAAAATCAATTAATTCATCGCTAACAATACCAGCTTTACCCCATGGCGATAAATGTTTATACATCTCAGGAAACCAAATTACGAAAGGAACCCGATAACCCAAATTAATTCCATTCGTTTTAGCTCGAGGCTCTCCCTCACCATGGTCAGCATAAAAGAAAATTATAGTGCTATCTTTTAAATTATCTTTTTCTAATCGTTTTATCACATCTCCAATCTGACTATCTGTCAATGTGATAGCATTATAAACCCGAGCAAATTGTTTCCGCATTGCTGGACTATCATTATAAAAAGGAGGCATCACAAATTCATTATCTCCAGTTCTGTCAGACAAAGGAAGCTTGTTAAGAATATTTTCTTCGTACCAATCGTATGGGAAAGTCATGGTGCGAGACTGATGCGAATCCATGAAATTGAAAACAGCAAAAAACGGCTGTCCAGGTTTGCGGTTCCACCAACCAGCTTTATTCGAGCTTTCATTCCATGCTTCTTTGGTGAATTTTACAGCATTTGCTACATTATAATCCGTTTTATAATTGTTGGATGTATAATAACCTTCTTGTTGTAAATAATATGGAAATCCTTTTATATAGTCGGGTATTGGATAATTACTTCTGTGATTTCCGGTGCCCATTTTATAGGTTTTTACACCAGTAATTATGCACGATCGACTGGGTGATGAAACGGTTCCGCATGAAAAAGCATTGCTAAAACGAACGCCATCACTGGCTAATTTATCTATGACAGGCGTTTTTGCATCTTTATTTCCATAGCAGCCTATAAATTGTGGCGAAGTATCCTCAATAGTTAACCATAATACATTTGGCTTTACCTGTGCAACGACAGAACAACCTAATGAAAATGAAAATAATAATACATTTTTCTTGTAATTCACAGTTTTATATTTGAAGTTAGCGTCAATCTTTTGTTACTTTGCTCCCCCACCAATCTTTATTGGGTATAAAATTTGGCGAAAGCATATCCCTTCGTTCGTTCTCTAAGCGTGGCCAAAGTTTATTCTGAATATTCAATTTATATTTATTTTCAGCCTCTGCATTGTATTGTGGATCTTTAATTGGAATTTTTGCACCCACATTTTTAAGATATTCAAACAATTCAGCATGTAATTTCCCTACAATTTTGGGATTTTTAGCTGATAAATCAGTAGTTTCTGATAGGTCAGTTTTTAAATTATATAGTTCTTCGTGACCGTCTTCATAATAATAAATCAACTTCCAATCGCCTCTACGAATAATTGAACTTGGATCGCCACCTTGATTTCCATAATGTGGATAATGCCATATTAAAGCACGTTCACAAAGCTTTTTCCCCTTTAATAAAGGTTTTAGACTTACACCGTCGTTATGCTGATCTGGTCGCAATGGAAGTCCAGCTAAGTCAAGAATGGTTGGATAAAAATCTGTACCCGATACTGGAACATTCGATTTTTTCCCTTTTAATTTCATCCAAGGTACTGAAATAAAATAAGGCTCACGGATTCCACCTTCCCATTGGTAGCCTTTTCCGCCACGAAGCGGTGCTAAATTTGTAGAGAAAGCATCACCAGAAGTTACTCCACCATTATCACCAGTAAAAATTACAATTGTATTTTTATCTAAGCCTAACTTTTTTAGATTTTCCATCACTTCGCCTACTGCATCGTCCATCGATTCGACCAAACCAGCATAAACAGGATTATCTTGATGTAATCGATAAGGTAGATTGCGTTCCATTGCAAAACCTTTTTCCGATATGCCCATTTTTTGAGCTTTATTGCGGTATTTTTCCCATTTTTCTTTTGTAGTCTGAATAGGGCCATGCACCGCATAAAAAGATAAGTAAGCCAGGAATGGTTTATCTTGGTTTTCTTTCATGAATTTTACTGTTTCCTTGGCAAGTCTCATTTCAAGATTTTCACCAGCAGGTCCATCAGTTAAATTTGGATTTTCATAAGGCGTAAAATAGCCACCTTTTGGACTTCCTGAATCCCAGCCGCCAATATTAATGTCGAATCCGTGATCTTCTGGCCATGAACCTTTCTCGCCTAAATGCCATTTCCCAGCAAAGAAAGTTTTATATCCTGCCTGCTTTAATGCTTCTGGGAGTGTGATGTATTCCTTGGATAAATCATGTTCATATTCTGCTGGTAAAATTTTAGAATATCTACCTTGTTTGCGCCAAGCTTCACCCGATTGTTCTCCTATCCAGTTTGTAATTCCGTGTCGTGCAGGAAATTTACCAGTCAGAATACTTGCACGCGAAGGACTACTCACCTGACATGCAGCATAACCGTTGGTAAAAATCATTCCGTTATTGGCAATTCTATCAATATTGGGAGTTTCGTAGTATTTACTTCCCATACAACTCAGGTCGGTATAACCTAAATCATCTGCAAGTATAAACAGAATATTGGGTCTTTTTTCCTGTGATTGCAGTGAGAATGATAATAAAGGCAAAATGCTCAATGGAGCTACCAGTGAAATTCGTTTAATTGCTTTCATGTGCGACTATTTGAAAAGAGAATGATTGATATAGCTCAATTTTGTGTTACCGCCCCTTTCGCTCAAAGCAAAAGGGGCAGTTTGTGTAATTCTTTTGATAAAACACTTTTGGCAGAGTTACTAACTACTAAATACAAAAGTACTTAAGCTAAATGATATGGGTCATTATTGAAGTATTCAGGTCGATTATTCAGTCCTTCACCAGGACCAATAGGCGGTTCCGATTGTAAAGCCAATGAAATTTCGTGATCAAGTGCAATACGGATAATCTGTGGTGGAAAATATTCGTTTCTTGCATATATGGGTTTATCTTGTATGTTTTTCATAATGTTTGTATTTATTGGATGATAAGTTGTTTATTGATTGTATTATTTTGAATAGTAGATATCGAAACGATATAAACTCCTGAGTTAAATACCTTGTTCAACACCAAACTATTGGAATTCATTAGTTGTTGTTCCATTATTTGTCCATAAGTATTGTAAACTCTTACCATCATTTCGGAATTACTCTCTTTTGCCTTAACAACTATTTGTCTGTTTGCATTTTGATACACACTTATATTATTTAACAATTCAGTTGGTTCGGTAATACCAGTAGTAACAGATGGCGATTTGAAAATTAGGCTGAAACGATTGGTAGTTGAGATACTATCTGACTTAAAATTGTAAGGAGTATTAATAGTTAATTCGGTAACCTTATCTAATGATTTGTCTTTTAAGAAAATTTGTGTTCCTTCCTCTATATTAGTTATTTCATTAGCTATTATGCTGTAATCGTTTGTTTCACCAACTTTAAAACCAATAGTTACTTCAGTTTCGGGGGTTAACTCATTACGTCCATTTATTGCCAATCTTTCAGTACCTTCCTGCGTAAATATCTCAGGTTGAAGTCTGTTGTTATTGAACATCTTTGGAGAATCATATATGTCGTAATTATCCGAAGCATTCTGATTAAAATAAACTACAGCTTCATCTTTATACGTTCCGTTTGATACTTGTAAACGAATAATTTTTTGTGTCGAATTTGCAGCTTTTGGCGCTCTAAACTTATTATTAGCATCTATTATATGATCACGCATCGTGTTCGTAAAATTCAATTTGCCAGATGCAACTCCATTTTTTAAACGTACCCAGAAAGCTTGCATTGGAGGCACATAAGCAGTTACTGAATAACCACTACCGCCAGTACTTAAAGCACTTGGAATATTATAGGTATCGAAACCCCAAGATCCATTTTTACTTCGCAACCAATACGTTGGCTCTATCACAGAGCTACTTGCAAATCCATCCATATTGAGATACGAAGGATAAGGATTTCCGATGAGGTTAAATCCAGTCAAAGGAGTGGTACGTGTTAAAAGTTCTGTTTCGATGTTGCCATTATTAAGTTTAGCACCAGTAGTGGAACTAAAACTAATGGTTGTGGGCTGACTTGGTAAGGCAATTAGACCCACTGTTGGAATTATTTCAACAGCACTACCAACCGATTGCCAATAAGTAGTGGCTGGAGCAACAGGACTTGCATTAGAACCATCCTCGAGATAACGGAAATAAGTAAAATTAGTTGGAGTAGTGGAACTTACAAGTGGCGATGTTAAATACCAATTGCGTGCTGCACTTAAATATTGTTTGGCAGTGGCTTGTCCTGTAATATTTGTAGTTCCAAGGTCAACATAAGTACCAGTACCGCTGGCATCACTTTCTAAGGAAATGTCGGTAGTAGTTATGGAATTTCCTGTATTATTAGTAACTTTAGCTCCTTTCTCAATTGTTAATTTACCTAAGGTACGTGCATCATTTAAGTTTAAGGTTGCTCCAGGGCTTACTACAAATTCAGATGTGGTATTATCGGGCAATGAAGTTAAGTCTTTAGTACCAGCCACTATAACTCGTGGATTAGGATTGCCATTGATACTAATTTCATCAAAATAGTAATTTCCTACAATATTGCCATTATTAACACCACATTTAATACTAATCCCAGATACATAAGGAAGTGCATTTAGATCGAGAACTACATCTTCCCAAGTATCAGCTGAAGTAATTGTATATGGTCTATCCTTAATTGTCGAGATATTATCTTTCCGTGCATCAAGGGATATTTTTGCATTGTCAGCGGGTACAGTCATCATGACATGAAGATATCGGTGTTCTGCATCTACAAAAACTGGATTTACAAATTCAAATTGAAATCCTGCCCAAAAATTTGTACCACTAACATACGTCCGTTTCCCACAATTGGCAGTAGTATTAATCCCATTTGTAAATGGATTTGACTCTGGATAAGTTACTACACCATTAACTGTTGTAAATGTAACGATGTCTGAAATTGATGATGGTACAGCAGCCTCAAAATCATATATATTCCTATATTCAGCATCATTGTAGATTAATCCCCTTGGGGTAGGTGAATCATTAATGATAACTTCATCAAGATAAGCAAAACCAGTATTAGTTGCTAAAACATTATTTACAACTGGATTTGCAAAGGTTGAACTACAATCAAATTGGATATTCATACCTGTAACGCTATAATCAACCGCATCGGGATTTTTAAGTTCGATAACGATATCCTGCCATTCACCAATTCTCACATAACCTCTATATGGTTTATAAGTTTTAGAAGGTCCTGTTAAAACTACTTGAAAATAAGGACGTGCATCGTATTTTGCTAAAATATGTAAATACTTGCTAGTGCCTTTTGTTACGACAAATGATTTTGTTAAAGGAATTGCAGAGTAATAATTATTTTGATTACTCCGACCGACCCGAACTACATTAGCCGTAGTATTAATACCTGCGATTAAGGGGTTTGCAACCAATGCAGAGGTTGCTCCTGCCGAACCGACAGGTGCAGTACCTGATTCAAAATCGGCAACTACAATATCAGCCGAGTAGACTTGGGCTGAAATAGCAAAGAATACTGCTATACAAATTAAAGTAATTTTTTTCATACAATTTCATTTTTTAGAGGGTTATATTTATCGCAACAAAGAAACTTGAATAAAAAACTTAAAACAATGGATTATTTAATTAAATACATGGCTATTATTCTTATGGTTTTAGATGTAAGTTCATAATACTAAAAGATTCATATTTTTTAATATATGTTGGAGTTATCGATTTGAGTAGTCTTCTTTTTCGGTTACTCGGATTAAATTGTTGAAACATCAATTGAGAAATGAAATTAAATAAGCGAATTTAAAATATCATATACACTTATTTGTAAGAGTGAAACAAAACTTTTGAAGACAAAGGTTGCTCAACTATTCCTGGTCTACTCCATTCAAATTTAAGCATTGGCTTACTTGAATTTTTTAGTACACTTAATAGAAATGGATGAAAACCTTTCTTAAGCAGAATTTTGGCACTTATCTTTGTTCCAGCTTTGTAACCGAAATCTTCATCGATAACTGAGCACTCATGAATCTTCAAAAATGCTCCGATATCAGTTGTTAACGAAAATTCATATTCACCATCTTCTGGTATTAGAATAAATCCATCGAAAACCAACACACCTTTCCATTTCTGTGGCATTACATTCATCAATGGATTCGATTTTATTCCTGATTTTTCAGAATTAAGATTACTTACATTGGGTACCCAGGGAAATTCTCCCTTGTAGGCATTCCAAATTACTCCTGTTTTTAAATTTTCTACATTTATAGCAGGAATAAGTTCATTATCATACGGACGAGCAGCCGACTCATTAGGCCGACGTGATTGGAGAACTTTGTCCTTCATCTTTTGCTGCATTTCATTCATTTCAGGCTTTAATGCTAGATTTACAACTTGCTGCGGGTCAGTTTTTATATTGTAAATTTCAAAATTATCCTTTTGAGATTTAATATTGTATCTAACTCCTACCAAATCGCCAAAACGGATCATCTGCATTTGATTTCTTTTCAAGCCCTTGTGAGCATTAATAAAATCGGAATACTTTGGAGTATTTCCTCCTTCAAAATACTCTACATATACCAAAGCTTCCTTTTGATTTCCAGTTCGAGTTAACGAAGGAAAAAGTGAAACTCCATCTGTATTTGCCGGAGCTGGAATCCTAGCGATCTGAGCAAAAGTAGGCAACCAATCATAAGATATGTTAGGAGTTTCAATTTTAGTGTTTTCAGGTATTTTTCCCGGCCAACAAGCAATCGCAGGAACACGCACTCCACCCTCAAAACAGTCTCGTTTTATTCCATCAAATGGACCAAAACCTTTGAAAAAATTTGGTTCGAAATTTTCTTTCAAATAAGATTCTCTTGATGGTCCGTTATCTGAAGTAAACACTACCAGCGTATTTTTATCAATATTTAAATCTATTAGCAACTGCCGTATATCAGCTACAGCATCATCTATTCTTCGAGTATCTGTTGCATATCTTTTATAAACATCAGGCCAAGGAATTTCTGAAGTAGTTGGATTTTTATCGTTATCGTAAGTTGCATTCACATAATCGGGATGTATCCAGCTATCCACATTACCAGTTGCTGTATTTATCATGTTACCTTGTTTCCCTAAATACTGCAAGCCTCCTTTAAGTCCACCACCTTGGGGGTAAGCCTGAGTTGGGAGTTCTAGAACAGCATGTGGAGTATCATAAGCAAGGTATACAAAAAATGGTTTATTTTTATTCTCACCCTTCTTTTGTTCAATTATCCATCTCTTTGCATAAGCCGTCCATAAGTCTGTTGTATAACATTTATCTAATCCTTCCGAAACTTCAGTATAATTTTCATACACTTCTTTTCTTCCATCATAGATTCCTTCTTTCGGGTAATGTTCGTGTCCATCTTTATGCCTCATATATCCATAAAAATAATCGAATCCTCGTTTGTTGGGATGTGCAGGCCAATTTGGTTCATCTAAAGTTTTTCCTTGCAACCCCCATTTCCCAATAGCTGCCGTATTATATCCTGCCTCCTTTAATACTGTTGCAAGAGTATGATTGTCAGCCAATTCTTTATCAAACTGATTGTCACGTACATTGGCATGACCTTGACTTAATCCTGTTAACAAGGAGCCACGTGAGGGAGCACTTACAGGAGCAGCACAATAATGATTTGTCAACTGAACTCCATTACTTGCCATTTTATCAAGGTTGGGTGTTAACGCATAAGGTTGACTCCTATCATTAAGCAATGCCAATTTATTTTGAAAGAAAACACCCACATCACCATATCCTAAATCATCAGTAAATATTAAAATAATATTCGGTTTTGTTTCCTGACTTAAAATATTTGCAGGTATAAATAATACAGATAAAGCAGACTTAAAAAAGATGGATTTCATAAAATCAGATTTTTTATTATATAAAAACTCAGGTATTTAAAACTAAGGATTAATTTATTTACTACTTTTTCACTTCAAATTTCTCTTGATTTAATCCATTTGGTGTAGAAATCTGAAGTATATACAATCTGGAAGAAAGTGTATTCTTCAATTTAAGTTCAAAATCAGAATTTAGTCTTTCGAATATCTCATACATTTTCACACCATTAATTGAGTAGACCATTACTGAATTTAGTTTTGTGTTTTCAGGCAACTTTATTTTAAAGTCCCCATTGTTCGGATTTGGATAAACCTCTATTTTACGATCAACCCTTGGAGTTTCTATGCCAGTTTGGTTCATATTAACCCTTTTGAAAAACGCACAATTCTGATTGTAACTTGTTGAAGTTGTTGTTTTAGGAGTATATAAATCAATGATTGAACCACTTAAAGGATTGTCGCCAGATACAGTAACAGCTTTGCCATTTGATTTGTTAATTATCTGATAAAAAGAGTTGCCTACAGATTTTAAAGTCCAAAGTTGTGTATCTGAAACTACGTAATCTTCAAAAACAGTGGCAACGCCATTTGCTGCCAAATACTTATTCAATTTTGTATTTTTAATTCTGTAAAAATCACCTACAATTTCTAAAATAAATGGGATAATAGAGCTATAATCATCTATCCATTCGGTAATTACACCCTTCTATAAGTTGTTTCAGATAATATCGCTCAGATGGAACTAAGATTTTGTTATTAATATTTCTACCTCCAGATAATTATCTGGATTCGTTCCTACGGAACTTTTTATACTAGCTGCATCGCAGCGATTCCCGAATGGCTATCGGGGAGGTAGTCAACAAGTTACAAATACACCAGAACTCCATCGGAGCGACATTATTTGATTGCTTTTCTTTACAGGACAACAATGATAATTAATCTGCTATCAAATAGTTCAATTAACTGAAACCTGATTTATTACAGTTCTAAAATAAATACATTGAAATCTTTTAGAATATACTATCTCTGAATAGATTGTAGGTCAGTAATTAATGAATGACCGAAGTTGCTTCAAGAATTGTTTTATGTATCTGTGCTCCCTGATGGTTAATATCCATATTGGTGGCTTTCGATAGATGTTTATCAGCTTTTTCATTTTTACCCAATCCTAAATATCCTAATCCTAACATATAATTGCAATGAATTTTATTACGGTAAGTCAAGTCATCATCCCATATAAGTAAGTCGGGGAGTGAAACGGCAAAATAATCCATTTTAATTTCATCATTTAGATGGGCATTTCCATAATCAATCAATTTACTAAATCGTTGATTGGCTTCGTCTTTACGTCCTAACTTCAACAAAGCAAGTCCCTGATAATAAATCTTATCAGGCTTTTGGTCGTTATAAAAAATCGCAGCAGCAGGTTCAGAACTTCCATCTTTGGCAAGTTCCCAATATTTATGCGCATTATCCATTTGTCCTAAACCTTTGTAAGCACATCCCATGTAATAATTAAAATCATTTTCTTGTGCCCCAGTTAGTTTGCCTTCTCCTAAATTATGAGGATATAGCAAACATTGATTTAATAATTCGATTGCTGCTCTATATTCTGATGCTACAATAGATTGTTTGGCCAATTCAATACGACAAATTTGGTATTGCGCAGGCACTTTTCCTTCACCACCTTCCCATGGGTGAAATTGTCTCTTATCAATCAATTCCTTCGCCTGTTTGTAATCGCCTGTTTGGTTACATAAAGTAGCATATTCCAAAAAGAGGTCATCACGTTGTTGCACCAATTCAAAATATTGATTGAGGAATGCAATTCGTTCACTGTGCGGACGACAGATTCGTTTGTAAAGTTGATCCAATTCCATTAAAATTCGAGCATCGCTTGTGTTCAATTCAAAAGCTTTTTCCAAAGAAGCAAGTGCTTTCTCCTGATCATTCAATTTATTGAAATTAGCCAACGCTAAATTTCGATGAACAGTTGGGAACGTATCGTCAATTTCGACCGATTTTTCCCAACAAATGATAGCTTCGGTATATTGACGTTTGTCATACCAAAGATTTCCCAGATAATAAGGAGCTTTGGCGTCATTCCGATTCACCTCTTGAGCACATTGCAACGCAAGAATAGCTTCCAGCCGATTTGGGAAACAGTATCCTGGCGAATGTACGGCAGCTTCTGCAAAAGCAGTAGTGCTATCTTTACCATCAAGCTGTAATGCCCAACCCATATAGTAATAAGACATTGGATTAGTCTTACAAACTTTTACCCCTGCTTCCAATAATTTTACAGACTCTGCGTACAATCCAGCAGCAATATAATCCAATGCCACTATTTCATAATTATGAATTTCGGAGTGCATTAATTCATTCAACTCTGCTAAAACCTCGGTATCATTATTAATTAAATACTTTTCAAAACGACACCCAAAGTTAAATAAATCAATTTTCAATGAATCTTCGATAAAATTCAATGCGTCCTCTTTTCTATCTAATTTCCTTAGAATCGCCGTTTTAAGTAAACGAGCATTGTTATTGTGCCAATTTCGGACAAGTGATTTATCTACCTCGAAGAGAGCTTCAGATAAATTGTCATTCATGCACGAAATTTGAGCACAATTATAATATCCAGCATCTTGCATAGCTGCATTCCAACATGCTTTATAAAATGCGTCGTAAGCTTCTTTATTTTTTCCTTGAAATTTATACGACAATCCAAGGTTATAATGCGGTTCGCCATCATACGGATTTGGATTTCGCTGTAATTGAGTTTTGATCGCAAGGTTGAAATACTTTTCAGCTTCAGCAAATTTACCACGACGCAATAGCCACAAACCCATGGCATTATTGTTCCGTACGTCCGAAGGTTCACGTTTTAATGCCTCTAAATAATAATCGGGTGCATTGTATGTGGCATGTCTGTATTGCTCCAAATGCAAACCAGTAAGATATAATTGTTCGCAAGTGGCAGTTTCTTCTGGCGACAAAGCAACCTTGGCTGCTTCAGCCTGAGGTCGTTCAACTTTTTTTGATATTATATTCAACAATTCTCTGCCAGTAGAATTATAGACCCTCAAACATAAATCGTCCAACGACAGTTTGCCAATCTCTACTTCTTTTTCATATACATTTTCGGGACTTAAATCAAGTGTTTCGTCCAGAAAACCTTCTAAAACAACTCTTGCATTCTTTTGCAAAGAGGTGGCAAATATTTTCACTACTGCCTTGTTCCCAATTTTATCAAGATTCAACAAAATGTCCGAAGAAGCATTTTTAACTACTCCCAACTCTCGATAAGGTAGGAAATACTGAGTGAATGTTTTTTCTTCATAAGGATTTATCCATGAGAAATCTGGCTGATTATCTGTAAAAACACCTGCCATTAATTCAATATACGGTCCATCTTCGTCAGTAAGATTTCTGTCCCATGCTTTTCCGAAATCGCCATTTCCCCAAGTCCATTGTTTTTTGCCTGGCGAAACATGATGATTGGCTACATGTAAAACTCCTGCTTGGGTATCGTTTTCGTAACCACCCACAAAGTTAAATTCCGAATTAATTGCCATATAGGATGTTGGCACAGGGATATTTTTATAATTTGAAATATCCACTCCTGCTGAATAATCTACTTTGTAATAAGTGCCAGTGGCTATCGGGAAAGTAGAAACATCTCGTTTACCATGATCGAATACGGCGTGTACATCAGGTGGAAAAACTGATTGATAAAAATCATTTACCGCAACAGCTGGGTTGGCCCACCATAGAAATGTTTGTGGAAAAGGTGTTGGATTAAATAATTTGGCTTTTATCTCCAAATACGCTTTACCAGGATGTAAAGTAAAGCCAGCCATCCCTTTCTGATGGAACATTTTTTCATTTTCACTCACCCATACAGTTACACTTCCATCGGCATTATGTTCGATGCTATAATCGACAGGCAAAAATGTACTTGGACGATGATGCTGTGGCCAGTTAAACTCTATACCGCCCGAAATCCAAGGGCCTGTAAGTCCTACCAATGCGGGTTTTATAACTTGATTATAATAAATAAAATGGCGTTGCTTAATTTTATCGTAAGCCATTTGAACCCGTCCACCCAATTCAGGTAGAATCATGATTTTAATGTATTCATTCTCTATATAAACAGCCTTATATGTTTTGTCTACTTTTTCATCGGCTATTTTTTCAACTACTGGATATGGATACACCGCACCACTACTTCCCTGATACACACGTTTTTCTAAAAAAATTGGATTCTTTTCGGCTTCACCTATTTCGTAGGTAGGAATAACAACTTCCTCTTCCCATGCATTTACCATAATATTGTTACTTAATTTTTTATTTAACTATTCGACTGAGAATTTATAAACACAGCATTCATCATATTTTTTATCTGGACGTAGAATTGCACTCGGAAAATGTGATATATTTGGAGCATTTGGAAACCCTTGGGTTTCAAGACATATTGCACTATGAATACCATATTTATTATTGTATTTGCCTACTTGTTCTTCAATCCAGTTACCTGTATATATTTGAATTCCAGGCATTGTGGTATAAACTTCCATTTTTCGGCCACTCTTATGCTCATACAATGTGGCAGCAAGATCAATTTCTTTTGGCCCTGTTTTTTTAATAATCCAATTATTGTCTATTCCTTTTCCACTTATAAACTCCTTATCTTGTATTCGCTCCGAAATTGGAGTTGGACTTCGGAAATCAAGTGGCGTATTTTCCAGCCTTTTTATTTCTCCTGTAAGCGTATCATCGGCATCCTTAGTGGTATAAAAATCGGCATTTACTGTTAATAAATGATTGTAAATTTTTTCATCACCAGCTCCATTCAGGTTAAAATATGAATGATTACATAGATTTACAATTGTTGGCTTATCAGTTATTGCTTCAAAATGAATCTTCAATTCATTATCATCTGTTATATGATATGTTACGATAACATTCAAATTTCCAGGATAACCTTCTTCATTATCTGGAGATAAATATTGAAGTGTTAATGAATCATCAGACGAAGAAATAAAATCCCAAACTTTTGATTCGAAACCTTTAAGTCCACCGTGTAAATGATTTCCTCTATCATTTCGACTCAAATTGTATTCTGTTCCATCAATCCTAAATGTTCCATTTTTTATTCTATTGGCAAACCTACCACAAACCGCCCCAAAATAGGGTTCTTTTACTAAATATTCATCTATACTATCAAAACCTAATACTACATCATCAAATTTTCCATCTTTGTCTGAAACTAAAAGTCGCATTATTTTTGCGCCAAAATTCGTTATTTCTGCATACATTCCTTTTTTATTACGTATTTGATATACGTAGATAGGTTTGTTATCAAAAATGTAACTATTTTGAGTTTTCATTCAATTAGTTATCGTTAATTTTTAACTAATTCTTTTTCAATTTCTTCCAATGATTTTCCTTTGGTTTCGGGCAGTTTCAACAAAATAAAGACGAAACCAACTAAACATACAGCAGCATACACCCAAAAAGTTCCTGCTGCACCTAATGATTTATTAAGTAATGGGAATGTATATGTAAGTATAAAGCATGCGACCCATAAAGCAAATGTAGCCAAAGCCATAGCGGCGCCTCTTATTCTGTTCGGGAAAATCTCTGATAAAATAACCCAAACTATTGGTGCTAATGACATAGCATAAATGGCAATAGCTGATACAACTAAAACTAAAACAGCCACTCCTTTAATTTGGAAATAATATGCACTACCTAACAATATATAATTTAGTGCTAATCCTCCAGACCCAAAAAGCATGAGTTTCTTGCGTCCCCATTTATCAACGGTAAACATTGCTATAAATGTAAATACTAAATTAACACTACCCGTAATTACAATGTTGAAGAGAGTATCGCTTACGCCATATCCAGCAGCACTAAAAATTTCTTCCGCGTAATTAAACACTGTGTTTATTCCACACCATTGCTGGAAAACGGCAAGAAATACACCAATCACTAATATTGCTCCATAGGCGGGTTTGAAAAGTGTCTTGAAATCTACTTTTTCACTTACATCGTCCAAAGTGGCCTGTATATTTGCCATTTCTTGTCGGGCATATTCCTCTCCACCAATTTTGTTAAGTGTCGGAAAAGCTTTCTCTGGCTTACCTGCTTTCATAAGCCAACGTGGACTTTCGGGTAAAATAAATGTCAAAGCAAAAAACACACTTGCAGGTACTGCACATGCGTAGAACATCCAACGCCAGCCAATCTGCCCGTTCCAAGAAGCACTTATGAATTCATCAGTAGCACCAGTAGGTACTTTATCGGCAATCAGCAAATTGATCAATTGTGCTGCAAGAATACCGATTACAATGGTCATTTGGTTGAGCGAAACAAATCTTCCACGTAAATGAGTAGGTGCAATTTCGGCAATATACATAGGTGAAAGTGCCGAAGCTAAACCAATTCCAACACCACCAAATATCCTGAATAAAATAAATGTAGTATATGACATTGCCACTCCAGTACCAATTGAGGCAACAGTAAAAAGAAAAGCGGACAACAATAATGGCCATTTTCGTCCAAAACGGTCGCTAATCATACCTGAAAGCACAGCTCCTACTACACAACCAATTAAAGCTGAACTCATTGCCCATGCCTGCAAATTAGCTGAGCCAGCAATATCGAAAAATCTTTCATAAAAAGGTTTGGCACCACCTATTACGACCCAATCGTAACCAAATAAAAGACCACCCATAGCGGAAATCATAGAAATTCCAAGGATATAAGACTTGTTAAATTTATTCATCTGTATTTTTATTAAAATGATTAACGTTGCAAAGTAAAGATTAAACTTCAATAAATTGAATAGAAGATTTTACTATTTTAATGGATTATATTACGAGAAATTTGTTTTTCAAATTCAATTAGCTTATTTTTGAACCCTAAATCAAAATACACTGAAAAAATGGCAAAGCTAAAAAGCGGTTTTCTTGGCGAAAGGGCTATCATAATACCTGACCCCATTATTGAAGAATTAAAAAACGACGACTTAGGTAGTCTACTGCATATCACAGATATAGGCTATTATCCTAAAGCCTGTTTTCATTTTAGAAAAAGAACAAAGGAAGAGGCACAGCAATACATTCTTATTTATTGTATAGATGGCGAAGGATGGTTCGAGATTGATGGGAACAAACATAAAGTGTTGAAGGAGCATTTTTTTATTCTTCCAAGAGGCAAAGCTCATGCTTATGGTTGCAACAAAACTAATCCATGGACTATATATTGGATGCACTTTGATGGCACAAAAGCTGGTTTTTTTTCTGATGGGCTTGATAAACCATCCTTAATAAATGTACAAAAAAACTCCAGAATTGAAGATCGGTTGCATTTATTTGAAGAGATATTCAGCACACTGAAAAATGGGTATAGTAAAGATAATCTGGATTATAGCATTGCATGTTTATTCCATTTTTTAGGCTCACTTAAGTTTTTAGGTGCTTATCGCGAAAGTATATTCTCTACCCAAAACAACCATAATGTTACGGACGATGCCATTCACTTTATGCGAGAAAACATACACAGGCAACTAACATTAAAAGAGATTGCTGATCATATAGGTTTTTCAAGCTCTCATTTTTCTTCATTATTTCAGAAAAAAACTGGCTACTCACCTTTAAATTACTTATCTCAACTCAAAATTCAACAAGCCTGTCATTTTTTAGATTTTTCCGAAATGAAGATCAATCAAATAGCTATGCTTATTGGATTTGATGACCCTTTTTATTTTAGTCGTATCTTTACTAAAACTATGGGGGTATCACCTACCGAATATAGAAATATGAAAAAAGGATAATTGAGAACTCTTATTCAATTCTTAGCCAATAAGTTGTTATTTTTAATCGTATTATTTTTTGTATTCATACATTTTTAAATATTAGGCAATACAAAAAGTAGATAAAAAATATGGTTCTACCCTTTTTGTGTGGGTTCACGATAAATCGGGATGTTCCAATTGCGTTTTTAGACAATTAATAAGGTTAAGATTGTGTGGATACTATATTTCTACTAAGCTTAATTTCAAAAATAAGGTTATAAAGACAGTAATTATATTCAAATCAGATAATTATAATTTATTTTAGAAATCCTATTCTTTCTTCTTTTTTAACTTAGTAGTAAAATTAGCCCTAATAGACGAACCTTATTTATATTAAACCAAAATAATAATCATCCACTCGATTCGTGGTAGAACCAAAATTATATCAGTTCAATACTCTTTTCTCCATGCAAATAATAATATCATCCATTTCGGATAAATATTTAGTGTCGTAGTTTTGTCAACTGAATCTTATATCTGATAAAACCATGAAGAATAAACTTTCAACCCTTGTAAAAAGTGCAGTATTTTCACTAATCTTATTGCTTTCAATAAATACTGAAGCAGTAAATAATAAAATAAATCTATCAGGTACATGGAACTTTAAGTTAGATAGTACCGATTTAGGTCTTGCTCAAAAATGGTATTCAAGCCAACTACCAGATAAAATTAACTTACCTGGCACAACTGATGACGCAGGTTTTGGAATACCCAACACACTGAAACCTGAATTGGAAAAACCTCAAGTTTTACATCTAACTCGTAAAAACAGTTATGTGGGAGCGGCTTGGTATAGTAAGGAAGTGAATATCCCTAAAAACTGGGCATCAAAAAACATCATGCTAAAACTTGAACGTGTGATTTGGGAAAGCCGAGTTTGGGTAGATGGGAAAGCCATTGAAGGAAAACAGGAAAGCCTTACCACAGCTCATTATTTTAATCTATCCAAAAATTTATCTCCGGGTAAACATACTATTACAATTCGGGTGGATAACCGCAAAAAATACGACATCTCGGTAAAGGATTTGGCCCATGCTTACACTAATGATACCCAAATAATGTGGAATGGGATATTAGGTGAAATAAGCTGTACAGCCAATGACAATATAAGTATAGCTGGAATACAAGTTACACCTGACATCGACCGCAAACTTATAACAGTAAAAGTTAGTATTCAACACCCACAAACAGCCTCGATTAAAGGCATCCTTGAACTTTCAGTATCAACTACCAAAGGCTGTCAACAATTAAAAAAAACAAACACATCTTTCAAAGTTAATAAATCTGATTCTATTTTAGTGTTGACTTATCCAATGGGAAATGATTTCTCCTTGTGGAATGAGTTTAATCCAGCATTGTACGAACTTTCGGCAAACATAAAAGGCAAAGGTTTCGCATCAACCCATAAAACCACTTTTGGGATGCGAAAGCTTACAAATCAAGCTGGTCATATTCAAGTAAATGGTCAAAATATTTTTTTGAGAGGCACGCTCGAATGTTGTATTTTCCCATTAACTGGTCATCCCCCTATGGATAAAAAAGAATGGGAAAAGGTTTTCGGAACGGCTCGTGAGTGGGGTTTAAATCATCTTCGCTTTCATTCTTGGTGTCCACCGAAAGCTGCATTCGAAGTGGCCGACGAGCTGGGCTTTTATTTGCAAGTTGAATTGCCTTATTGGTCGCTAACTGTGAATAAAGACCAGCCAACTAATGAATTTCTTTATGCCGAAGCCGACAAAATTATCAAAGAATACGGCAATCATCCATCCTTTTGTTTCTGGAGTATAGGCAATGAACTTCAACCTGATTTTAATTTTCTAAACTCATTTGTCGATAAATTAAAAGCAAAAGACCCCAGACATCTTTACACCAACACCAGTTACACATTTGAAAAAGGTCATGGCGATTGGCCTGAAAAAAATGATGATTTTTTTATAACTCAAAAAACTAAAAAAGGCTGGGTACGCGGTCAGGGTGTTTTTGAAACAGAATCTCCCTCTTTCGACAAGAACTATTCGGCTTCGGTAGTTAACATGTCGGTTCCTGTAATCACACACGAGATAGGACAATATGCTGTATATCCGAATATTAATGAAATTGAAAAATATACAGGCGTGCTCGACCCGCTGAATTTCAAGGCAGTAAAAGCAGATTTAACTAAAAAAGGGTTGTTGAATAAGGCAAATGATTATTTGATGGCTTCGGGAAAATTAGCGGCTTTGCTCTATAAAGAAGAGATAGAACGTGCTATGAAAACAAACGGTATTAGCGGCTTTCAACTGCTGGATCTGCATGATTTCCCTGGTCAAGGCACGGCGTTGGTAGGATTGTTAGATGCTTTTTGGGATAGTAAAGGATTGATTTCTTCAAAAGAGTTTAAATCGTTTTGCGGCCCACTTGTACCCTTGGCATATTTCGAAAAAGCTGTTTTCAAAAACAACGAAACTTTTACTGCCAAGCTGGAAATTGCAAATTTTTCGGATAAATCAATCGAAAAGTCCAAATTAAAATGGACTGTTAGCAATCAATCAGGTTCAATTTTAAAATCTGGCGAAATAGATGTTGCAGCTATCCCTTCTGGAAAAAATACTATTGTGGGAACGATAGATTGTCCATTGAATTTTGTAGACAAAGCAGAGCAACTTGCTTTTAAGGTAAGCATTGACAATACAGAATTTTACAATCAGTGGAAAATGTGGGTATATCCTTCCGAAACAAAAATAGAAATGGGTGATGTGCTTTACACACAGGACTTTAACACAGCAAACACTGCCTTGAATGAAGGTAAAAAAGTATTATACAATCCAGATTGGAAAAAACTAAAAGGCATTCAAGGGAAGTTTCTTCCAGTTTTTTGGAGTCCAGTACATTTTCCAAAACAAGCTGCAACAATGGGTTTATTGTGCAACCCCAACCACCCAGCTTTGAAAAACTTCCCTACTGAAATGCACACTGATTGGCAATGGTGGGATTTGTTGATAAATTCAAGAACGCTTATTTTGGATAGTATCCCTGCAGTAAGTCCGATAGTTGAAATGATTGATAACTTTGCAAATAACAGAAGATTAGCTACGATTTTTGAAGTAAAAGCAGGAAAAGGTAAGTTAATTTACTCAAGTATGGATTTGTATGAAAAGATCAACGAAAGACCTGAGGCAAAACAACTTTTAATCAGCATTTTAAAATATATGAATAGTGCTAATTTTGAGCCTAAAAATCAAATCTCATTTTCGCAACTATCAATATTTGAAACAAACAAGATAACGAATCAGAGCACGAACCCCACCGACATTTATTAGCTATATAATGTTTTAAATTATTGTTTTATGAAAAATTGGAGGTTTCTTTCAACTCCCTGAATTATGGTTAAACTAGCAGTTAGTAGTGATGAAGTGCTTTTTTCATGAGAATCTATTTTTGAGTAGAATCATCAGCTTGTAAAAACCAAGAGTATATTTCCTGTGCTACAAGTTGATGTCCTTTTTCATTCGGATGATTATTTTGCGACATATAATCTTTCAGTGCCACACCTTCTTTTGCCAACTTCTTAAAAATTGCATAAGAATCAACCAAACCTATCTTATATTTTGCTGCAAGTTCTCTTACCTGATTAGCGTGCAATTCCAATGGCGTATTTTCATCTAAAATATTCTCTTTCAAGTCTGGCGTGGGAGTAAAAACAATGACTTTGATATTTTTTTTCAATGCTTTTTTAATCATTGACTCCCACGATTTTCTAACTTTCTCAAAATCCTGCTTTCTGTCGTTCAGCGAATAATCGATAAATAATACATCGGGTTGATGACATAACACCTCTTTCGTAAATCTTTTGGCTCCTTGTATTGCATTTTCGCCACCTATAGATGTTATGATACAATTAACAACTGCAAAATTGTATTTATCTTTCAGCAATTTCAATGTATAAAAAGGATATGAATCAAATGTTTTTACACCAATGGCAGCAGTATAATAACCTGTAGGAACGCTATGACCATGAAACACTAAATTAATGGTACGGTTGTTTGGCCATTTTTTATGAAGTTCAGTTACGATATTGTTTAGATATGTACTTTTATCAGCAACTTGTCCAAATACTGGTAGAAGAACCTGAAATATCAGTAAAAAACTTAGGATTTTTTTTCTCATCTGGTTATAACTACATTTCGTTTGTAGCGAACTATTATGTTTTAAGGTATGTGGAATTTTTGTTAATAAACTTCGTTATTATAGAGTTTATTTTCAATACATTAGGATGGTACAAACATAATGGGAAGTATTGTCTACAACAATACACAATTAAACTATTTACATGGACAATATTATTGTTACAAATAATTGTAGATCAATGGTTGGTATCACTAGCTACTTCTGGATATCCGGGTTCGTCAAAAAATTGAGCTGACAAGCCATCGCCAAGGTGTTTCCAATCTTGAAGTATCCATACTACTTTTTTGTCGGGGGTTATTTCAATGGCTTGTGGAATTTTTGCATTGCAATAGCGGGTAAAAACGACCGTGTTTCCATTCGACAATCGTTCACAAGTCTGTGTGCCTGTTATCTTTGCTGCATTTGGTGCAAGACTATCCAACTGAGCTTGAATATCGTCAATAGAAGCTTGCCAGACCACTTCACCAGCTCTATTAATTTCAATTGAAGTCATGGGTTTTTCGCGTTGCAAAAGGAAATTTCCATTCTTGAGCGGCACGCCTCCCCACATTGACCCTGGATCATGCGACCAAATCAAGTTGAAATCTTTATCAAATTCATAGAAAGTATGACCGACCAAACTGGCAGCAACAAAAGTACCCCTATTAGTCATGCGTAATCGCCTACATTGACCATGAACACTCCCTACTAACTCTTTTAGTGGTTTGTCAATTTCGAATTGTCCTGTTACTTTGTTATAAAGTTTAACTACTGAAGCATCGGGTTCATTTTGAAGAAACAACACTTTGTCGATACCAATTGGTTGGCAAGTGTGAATTTCTGTTCCTTTTGGATTATCATAACGCCAAACAACTTCTTTTTTAGGTGTTATTTCCTCGATATATTTCATGTGAGCGTGCAAAACATTACCGTTCGACAAAACCCAGACATCATCATCTTCCCATGAGTTTTCGGTATCGTAGTGCCAAGCCAGTTTGCCGTTAATTACCATACAGATGCGACGATGATTTTCGCCAATATAAATAAAATTGTGCCTGTTGAGTTGTCCGCCTATCAAATCAGGAATTGTATCGGAGTAAGCACATGTTGGGGTTGTAGGCGATTCGTTGGGACCTTGATCAGGAACGTTGGGATCGGTAAATAAATGAAGGATATTCCTCATAGGGTATGGCGATCTCATTTTTGCAGAAATACTGTTTACTTCATTTGCCGCTACTTTCATTGACAAAATATCAAAGTTATTCTTTGTAAAAGTCAAAGAATAATCTTTTTTAGAAGCAAGCTTCTTCACGGGTAATTCAAGAGTGAAAGCTCCCTTTGCATTGCTGAGAGTAGAAACCCCTGCAGTTGAAACTACAACGGAGTCAATCAGCATGCGATTAACAGCATCTGAAACTACACCAGAAAACACTACTCTTTGATTGTTTTTAGTTGCTTTTGATTGAACATTTTGAGCGAAAATGGTCAATGAACCTAAAAGCAAAATTCCAAAAAAACCTTTTGTTTTTTTCATCTTTCAAAATCTATAAGTTAATAAAATTATTTGTAAGTCGGTATTGGGCAATATAAAAACTTTGTAACATAAAACAAATCATAAGTTAAACAAAAACTGCGTACTATGCAGTAATTTATTTTATAACAACAAGAGTTGAATTCTCTTTTACTTTTACGATATAAATAACCGGCTTTTGTTTCTGGATAGGTTGACAAGTTTGCCCTAAAATATTGATTTAAGTTTATTTCTCATTTATGCACTCACATATACTGAATGCAAAAAAGTATGTCGATTAAAATCTTTGATGACTTACGAACAATAGAATAGACTGATTTACTGAACATTTAGTCCTTGATCCAGAATCAACTGACTGAGTTAAATGATTCGCAATTCAAAAAAAAAGTTTACAGATGAACTTCTATTGTTTTATCATTATCAATACGGGTTTCCAGAAATGTTTTAGTCTGATTAAAAACCTTTATTGACAATTTACTTCCTTTTCTTTTTATTTCTATATCAAATGTCTGATTGAATGCTTTAACTTTCCTTAAAGCCATTGATTCCCATCCATGTGGAAGTCTGGGGGTAATTGCAAATTTTGTAAGTCCTATTGGACGAATACCGAACATTCCTTCAGTAATTATCCGGCAATACAAAGCACTTTCGGCCGACAATTGTGTCTGATTTCCTTCAGGATAAGCTTCCACTGGATAGGGTACATGTTCGCCTAATAATCGTCTTTTTGAATAGTATGTTAAGTATGACAGAGCTCTTTCTATATCGCCAGCGGCAAACACTGCTCGTAAAGCATAAAGTGTAGATCGATCCCAAAAAGTAGTGCTTCCCGAGGCAGAAGCCAAACCATCCTTTGTCCATAGTTTATCTGAAAACAACGCATCAATTGTGCCTTTACTACGTGTTAAAATACCCACAGTAAGTGGAGTGCAAATCCAGGCACGCAAAACATCATTACCTTCGTAATATTGATAGGTTTCAAAGCCTGAAATGTTACGTCCAAAGTAATTTTCAATGGACTTTTCCATTTTTAAAGCTTGATTGGAATAACTAACAAGTAAATCAGAATCAATTCTTAATTCACTTCCAAGGTAAATAGCTGATTTCAAGGCGTCAAAATAAAGAGATGAAGTATTCAAATTTGCTTTCCCAGCTGGAAACCGTCCTTCCAATTCATCGCAATCAGAAGTTACAACGCCATCTCCATTTACATTTCGCTTGCAATATTCAAGACACCATTCTATGAGTGGCCAAAGTTCACGTGCTGTTTTTATGTCACCTGTTGCTAAAGCGAATCGAGTAGCCCCATAAGCTATCATTGCCATATCACCCCTGTCTTTGGCACCATTCCAAGAACTTACCCCTTCTGAAATAATAGAGCTGGGGATTCGTTTGTATTCATTATTCATATACAGGGCAAAATGACGGAATGCATTTATGGCCGATTCGTTAGCTTCGATATTTCCAAGAAATGGAAAAAACGGGTTGGCATATTCCGCCTGATCGTTTGCCCAAATGGCTGCGTAATATCTTCCACCTCCTGGGGCATGCATCAATCCGCCTTTGGTGCTAAAAACACTTTCAACTGCTCGTATTTTTGCAAATGAGAATGCACGATTAAGGACCTGATCGGGACTTTCAAAAACTAAGTCTGAAAGGGTTTCATCAATCAGCTTTTCACGTTTTTGCAATTCGTATTTTGGAGAGATATATCGTGCATCCAAACTTATCCGACGCCCAGTATAAATGATAGCATAATCCAACGACTCGTTGGCTTTCAGATTAAAGCTTCCTTGCTTGTTTGCATTTACTTCAATAATGTAAGCACCATAAACCCCTTTTGCTGCATCAGTTGTGTGTGAAAGATTAAGCTTTGGTAATTCTACTTTTATCGATTGGTTTGTAGTGTTTATAATTTCAATTTTATCAATAAACGCAGCCTCTGAAGTTGATGGGAATACCTGGTGAGCAATCAAAATTCCATCATTTGTTTTCGATTGCCAGCTTAAAATTCCATTAATTCTAAACTCAAATGGTTTTTCAATTATTTCCTTACCATTGATTTTGATGAGTCCCAAAGTATCCTTATCTATCTCGTAAGTCAGGTTACTTTTGGTCTGGTTAGGGAGTAGCCTTAACATAGGAAATATCAAGAGTACTTTTTGTTTTAATACCCCATTTTCAACTCCATAGCTTGTTATGGCAGCTGTTTGCATACCACCCATTTCCATGTGATCCATATGTGAATCGCCAGTTTTCACTGACCATGCTATTCCATCGTCATTTGTTAGTTGCCAACGAGTTAAATTCTCCGAAAACACTTGTTGAAAAAACCCCGAAAAAAAAATCAAATTCAAAATACAAATAAATAACTTTCTCATTTCACTTTTTTTGATTTATGACTGGTCCCATTTACTGGGTAGTTCATTATACTAATATTCGTTGATTAATTGCTATAGTCACTGTAATTTGCATTCCCAGTTTTTTAATTCTTGAATCCGCTCCGAAAAGGGGTAGAACGCAAATGGAACATCCAGATTTATAGGGGAACCGCTGAAAACCGTAAATCTACACAAAATTACATATATTTGATTTACAAAGAAATAGACTACATGATTATAATTGAAATAATATGCTGCTCCATCATATAAAATGATCATCGGAGAATTCTGAAAATATTAAATTTTACAATTAGTATCTGTTATTCATTATGCTGATAATCATTTAATTAATCACCAACTTTTCTTTAAAAGCACGGTTTCCATCATTCACTTTCAACACATAAATACCCTGAGGCAGACCATGAATATCTAATATATTATCTTTTAATACAGTAGAAATCACTTTTTCACCCGCCAGAGTATATATTTCCACTTTGGAAAGCGATTTTACACCATCAATTCTCACAAAATCTCCGTTTGCTGGGTTTGGATATATTTCCACAGATTCATTTTTTACATCTTCTACTGCATTTGGCGAATTGCTTACCTTATAAAGATTGAATTCAGCACAAGAGCTAAATTTGTTTCCATCGACAGTTGATTTTGACACAAACTTAACAAAACGAGCATTCACTGGATAAAAGTTCACTCTTTTTTCATCATGATCTTTTGAAAAAAGTCCAGCAGAAACTGCATCGCCCCAAGTGAGGCCATCTTGACTAAGATAAAGTTCATAATCGGCAGTAACTCCATTATAAGAAGCATCCTGACGAGGAAGATAACTAAAACCATTGACTGAATAACTTGCTCCTAAATCAATCGTAAAATAATGTGGAAATGGATCAGTTCCAGCATATTTTGTATGCCACATAGTTGATGTATTTCCATCGATTGCATTTTTTACAGCATTGTTTCCTGTGGTCTCATAACTTGTATATGACACCACACTCCAATTTGTTTTATCGATGAGGGTACTGCTGGCAATATCACTAAAACTTGCACGAACACTAACCATTGCTTCTGGAGGAACGCTAATAATCAATTGATTATTAGCATTGAGGGTATAATTCAATTTCTTAAATCTATATATTCCACTTGTTATTCGAATATCTTTAATTACTGGGTTTGTAAAGCCATTAAAATCATACACATAATCAACTGTTTTAACGGACTCATTATAAGTAGTATAACTTAAATCTCGGGTACCTGTACCAGGTTGTATAAATGCCAAAGTTCCATTACTGACACCCATATCGTTTACTTGTACCATTTGCATTCCAGGGTCAGCAAATCTACTGTACTGAGCCATCATCCATGCTCCTTCTTTCGGTGCCCAGCCTTTATTTGTAATATTAAATATAAATTGTAATTCCCATGCTAACCAAGCACTTACCTTACCATTGCTTAAAGCACCAAAAATATAAGTAGCGTAGTTTTTTGCCTGAGAGTGCTCCAGAGTAACAGATAAATTATTCCAATCTCCCCACTCCGTTTGCCGTAACTTCAAGCCTTTTTTCAATGCAGCTTTATACCAATATTCTTGAAACTCAGCGTTCTTCTGATATTCATGATAACTCAAGTGATCCAATAAACCAATCGCACTGGAATTAAGCATATTATTAAAACGAGCGTAATTATTAAGATATAAAGCATCGAAAGCTGCCAATTTCATATCAGTCAACCCAGCAGCATCAAATGCTTTACGGGCCTCTAAAATAAATGTAACTGTTTCAGCATCGGTCAAATGGCAGTTCGCGCCAATGGGTCTGCCTGGCGGAATCCAAGGAGATGACGATTCGTTCATTGGGGTATAACTGGTGAAAGTAATCCCATAGTCTTTTTTAATGTTCTTAATGGTGCTGGCCATTATCGACATAAATTCAGTTACATTGTTGTTTCGACCTTTTCCGTTTTGGTCAATATAGAAAAAACTAGGTAGTGAGTTCTGTCTAAAAGAAACTTGACCTCCACGCTCTAACAACTTTTGGGCATACCAGTAAATATTTGAATTATCTTTTTGACTTTTAGGAATATAAGTATTGGTATTCACATCAATACAAGCCATTAATTCAACCTGATGATTAAAGCGAAAGTTAAAAGACGAATCTGGATTTTGATTGGTAAAGAGCATATCAGCAATTTGATCCAATTTTTTTGGGTTACTCGTGTGGAAATTGTTGTAAGTATCGATTAATGGTTGCCACATGGAGCAATCACCAAAACCATCGATGGTTTGGTACGTCTTCTCTGGATTAATGGAGATGATTTTTTTGATATTTGTCTGTGCATGTGTGCTTGCAATCAAGACAAACAATCCAATAAAATAGTAAATGATTCTCATAAATTTATTTTTTTTATTTGCAATTTATTACTCCATCAAAATAGAAGTTTTGGCTTACAGCAAAATGATATTATGATGGATAGCTTATTTATTTGTTGGTAATATTACAAAAAATGGCAAACTTGTGTGAAACAATTTAATAATTAATGCGAATCAGGAGTTAAGACTAAATGTAATTTGCTATTTCCCGTAGGGAATACATGTCAATAGAGAAATTTTAAATAGAAATCAATTCCGCGTGGGGATAAACAAAGAAAAAGATGTCAATGTCCTACGGACAATAAAATTATATCAATGCTAATTCTATTGATATTCAAGTCCTACGGACTATATTTAAAATGCTGATTCGCACAATTAGTAAAACTTTGTAAAATTACAAGTTGATTAGCCGTGTTGAAATGGATTATCTTACTATTAGTATAGAATATATCATTTTCGAATACACTACTGAGGGTTTAGTTTAATAAATTCCAAATAGAACCATAATTTTCCATCAATTAACAATATAAAAGTCAGAAGCATTCGTAGATTTAATATCGGATTCAATCCAATGCATTCCTTTTTTTAGGCTTTGTTTAATGGTTTTAGTTGCAAATGGAATTACGATATTGTAATCAGATTTGAGATTGAAATGAACCCTGGAAATAACTTTTTCGGGCAACTTTACTGTCAATTTATTTCCAGTGCGTAGCACTTGGCAATTCATTGTTCGTAAACTTCCATCTTCACGTTCAAGCACAAAGGCATTTGAAATAAATTGTTCGGCTAAAATAATAAAATGCTCATGCACATCATTATCGCAGCTCCAACCCTGTGTAACCTTATGCAGTCCGTCAGCTTTATGCACTGTCAAACCTCCAATTTGACCTTCCGGAACCCTCCACCAGTCACTAATCATCGGAAGCCACTGTTCACCAATAATTACAGGAACACGTTTTCCTTGACCTGGCTTTTCAGCATCTGGTACAAACTGACTTGCTTCAATGTATGGGTCGGGAACAAAAGCCCAACGTAAAATACCCGTTTTTTCGTCAATAGCCTGAGCACAAGATCCCATGGCATTATTCATAATATTCAGATACTTTTCTTCGCCAGTGAGTTGATAAAGATAAAAAGCACCAAATTGACTTCTCATTGTCCAGCCGTGAGGCGAATTCATCATATTGGGTGTGGTCAGTACATCGTATTGCGATTCCCAGAAACGCAATGTTCCTCCACGCATTCTTCCATCAGGGATAAGTGCCTGCGTGAGACATTCATGCCTTTGTTGAACTTCCATACTGGTTTCAATAAACTGTTTGCGAATTGAATCTTCCTTGCTTTTCAATGCATACATGGCCATTAACGACCAAGCACTTCCTGCCTGAGTATCTTCGTAGGTTGATTCTCCTTCGGTGTCGCCCAAGTCTTTAACTTTAAGAATATTCTGTGATGCCGCTTCAACTGAACGCAAATGCCTCTCGAAACGATTTTTCCAAACCGTATCTTTCTCAATAAATGGTTTCTCAGCCCAAGCAAGCTCACTCAGAAATTTTGCCCCAAGTGTGAGGGCAGTATAACCTTTATAAGCTCCATTCGGTAGTTGAAACTTTTTTATAAGCAAATCGCCCCATTGTGCGGCCAATTCCAGATCCTGTATTTTAGCAGTTGCATTGTATCGAGCAACTAACATACCAACCATCCACGATGTGTTTTGCGGTCGAGTATTCCAAGTTGGTTTATTCAAATAGAAGTCGGCAGTTGTTGAATCTACCATAAGTGAGTAGAAACTATGAAATATCTTTTCGGTCTCTGCTAATTGCTTTGTATCAGGGAAATATGATTGGGCTAAATAAGCACTAAAAAAACTCAACCATCCTTCGCGGTGTTGCATAGGCTTTATCTGCATTCTTAATGCTTCGGTTCTGGCTTGGTTGAGATAATAAGCCCAAGGTTTCCGAATATGAAATAGTGCTTCCGTTTGCTTTCCATTGCTAATTGCTTTAATCGTGTAATTGCCAACCACTTTTGGAGCTACTAATGTAAAACGCATCAAGTTATTTTTTAATACAGGTTTAGGCAATATTATTAATTTGCTCGCAGGATCCAATAATGTTAGTGTTGGAATACTGATTTTATGATAATTTACACTTATTTCGATGGTTTCACCCACAGCGGCAGTTGTTCTATCGAGTCCAATGGCTGGTGCTTTGCAATTAGTAGCGATGATGGGTAAAACCTCTTCTAAAGTAGAGGCAGGCTGAAGTACAATGCTCCACGAACGCGATTCGCCAGCAGCTAATTCTATAAGTTGCTGCGGATGACGCAGTGGAAGTGGAAGTTGGTGCATTAAATCCAAACTACTTGTGGTAATTCTATGCCCATTAGCAATATATTCAATTTGCCTTGACGCGACAGGATCTGGGGAAGATATGGTTAGAATTTGACCATTTGGATTTTGGAAATATCCCCAAAAATGAGTCTTTTCACACCGTAACAGTGTTGGAAAGAAATAACCAAAAAATGTTTTCGGATCCTTCATTTCGTTATCAATTCCAAGTGTAAGTCTTACGGGTTGAGTTGCTTGAAAAGGCCTTGAATCTTCATTCTTTAAATTAGCAATTACAGTTAATTTTCCATCAATATCACGGTATTCTAACGAATAAATTTGTGCATCATTTTTTCCTTCAAAGCGTAGTTGATTTCCTTTATCTTGCGAAAGTGCTATTCCTTTCCATGCGGGACCACCATTTTCATCGGTTCTCCATGGGATTTTAACTGCTGAACCTTTGAATTGCATTACGAGTTCGGTAATCGCACCTTGGCTATTAACAGTCACCGACCAATCTCCTTTTTTAGACTTTAATACCGTCGGTATTGAATTTTGTGAAAAGCTCATTTGTGAACAAGTCGCTATAAGCAAACATATTAGAATTTTGATCTTTTTCATTTTGATTTATTTTTTTATTCTATACTATCTAATTGACTGCAATTTTCACTGAGAATTCTTTTTGTTTTACATCAGTTACTCTTAACAAATAAATTCCTTTTGGCAAAATAATATTAGTCAACTTAAATTGTTGTTTCCAATCACTAAAAGTATATTTCAGTGTTTTACCATCCAACAATTGTATGCTACTTTCGTAAGGTGGAGTAGCACTGTTTGGCAGTTCTATTGTTAACTCGGATTTCATTGGGTTTGGAAATACTTTTATTTTACCCTCCGAAATTGTTTCTGAAGCTGTATCAGTCACATTGTTCAATTTATTAACTGCCTGTAATCCATCGCCCAAATTATAAAAATCAAGCGTTACGAAATTAGGAAATTTTCTCTTTTCAGTTTGGCATTTAGTTATTCTGTCGATTAAAAATGGATTTGAATTGGCTTTTAATGCTTTGTCTTTCTGTCCTACTCCTAAAATGGAACTGGTGATGAAATGATTTAGAATAAATAAGTCGTTATTTGCTTTACCTCTGTTGAAGTCTGAATTAAAATCATCCAAATCATGTACCGAAAATGATGTTTCTACGGAATAAGTCCATACAAAATGATACCATTTCTGAGTTGAGCTTGCATCATTTTTATCAGAAAATACAATCAAACGTTTATTTGTTTCTATCATATTCTGAAGCGTTGGCCAATCAACTCCCTTCACTTTTGTATAGGTAATTGCAAGTAAATCAGCATTTTTCATGGCTTCTTCTATTTTATCAGCCGACTCATAACATTCAAATATAATCGTAACAATTTCTTTGGGATTGTTCGTCAAAAAATCTTTGATCTGATCCAGAAAATAACTCAGAGGTTTAGTTCCCAAAACTGATTTACTATGGTACACCACAGGCACTCCATTTTCATCATACACATCTATCATCAACGCCCGAACACCATCTACCAACTGACGAGTAATATTATATTCCTGGTTAGGATACGAATATTTATCCTGAGTAGAATTAAAGGCATTATGTGTTGTGAGAAACGCTATCTCATTATATTTTTTTGCCAATAAATTTGTGTTTTTCCCTTGTGAAAAAACAGTATTAAAAGTCAATATTGAAATAATGAGTATTGACAATTTAAATTGTATAGTTTTAGTGAAAATCATGATTGTTACTAAAATTCTACTTGAAAATATTCTTGAACTCATTGTAATTCTTAATTAATATTGCTTTGTAACTGACCTTTTCACTACTATAAAAACACAGTATTAATACTTAACTTTAATGGTCTGATTTAGAAAATACTATTTACCCCAACTCTTGTTTGGCTTGTTGCCTAATATTAAATGTAAGCGTCCACCTTTTGAAAAGTCATCGTGCGAAAAGTAGGATTTGTTCCAATTTTTAGCATTCAGTTTTGCAGATTGAATGTAACAGTTTGAAGTTGAAATGCTTTCGGTCGTGATAATGAATTTTCGACCTTTATAATAATCTTTGTTCAATGAAATTTCAACTTTATCAAAAATAGGCGACGTTATGTCGTAAGTGGAGTGAATGGATGCACCGCCGTCCATTTGAAAAAGCCCAACTGCCATCAACACTCCCAATGCGCCCATTTGTCCCTGATCTTCATCGCCATTATAACCGCCGTACGGTGTAACATTACCAAAAGTAATTTCTTTTACTTCTCGAACCCATTTCTGAGATAACCACGGAGCTCCACAATGATTAAAAAGATGAGCCATCTGGCACGAAGGTTGATTTTCGTAATCGACCCAGCTTTCGGCATGTTTTCCATGATCGGTTATAAATCTGTTTGATTTTGCCCTAATAAAGCAACTATCAATATAATTTGCATATTGTTCCTCACCACCAAAAAGTTTAATTAAACCAGTTAAATCGTGGGGGACAAAGTTTGTATAAATAGCTGAATTACTTTCAACAAATCCTTTGGAGTTAAAACCTTTGCCAATGGGTGCAAAATTATTTATCCACGTACCATCAATATTTTTAGGATGAATAAACTTATTTTGGGGATTCCATAAATTTTTATAATTCGACGAACGTTTGTTGAATAAATTATAATCCTCAGTTTTTCCGAGTGCCAAAGCAAATTGTCCCAAACACCAATCTTGATAAGCGTATTCCAAGGTCATTGCAGCACCATCTTTATGCGAACCACCACCAGCAATTCCTTCGGGGATATATCCTCTTTCTAAATAATACTTCATTCCGCCACCTGTTGGATTTTTGGAGTGTTCGTAACCCGCCCTATCACGAATTCCACCTTCGAAAGCATTTTTATATAAACCTTCATACGCTTTTTCAACATCAAAATTGCGAATTCCTTTGTTGTAGGCAGTGGCAAAAAACGATGATGCTGGATCACCAATCATAACATATGTATAATTACCGCCCGAAGGACCACGAGGTATCAGACCGCCATATTTATACATTTCGACCATGCTATTGCAGAAATCATTCATAATTTCTGGATATACCATAGACCACAAAACATTTAAAGTCCACTGACTTCCCCACAAAGCATCAAAATTGTATTGATTATGAATTGGTATTCCCTTCTGATTCAATGGAATCTGTCGAACTACTGGTTTTGCACCTGTCATGTCGCAGTATTTTCCATTCACATCGCTTACAACTCTTCGGCCAAGCAATGAGTGCCAAAGATCTGTATAAAACTTAGTTTTCTGATTCTCAGTTCCACCTTTTATCTGAATTCTACCTAAATAATTATTCCACTCAGCCTCCGATGCCTTAACCACCTGATTAAAGTTCCAATGCGGAAGTTCAGCATCCATATTGATTCGGGCTTGTACAATACCAGTGTACGAAATAGCCACTTTCATTTGCAAAATAGGGTTTTTACTCTTATTGAATCGGACATAAGCACCAATATTTTTACCATATATTTGATTCAATTCTCCATTTTTGAGTTTAGCATTTTCCCAACCTCCAAAATAGCTAATTGGCTGATCGAAGCGAGCCACGAAATAAACATAAGTGGGTTTCGGTCGTCGAATAGTAGACCCCATTATGCTATATCCAGCAATTTCGTAATCACTCACTTTTTGAACAAAAGCAGAATCCATTGCCGAATGTGCTAAATAAGCTCCTACATCAAATATCACAAATTTATCTTTATCGACTGGGTAGCTATACTTATGAAAACCAACCCTTTTGGTTGAAGTCAATTCTGCACGAATGCCATAATCTTTTAGGTAGATGCTGTGATATCCAGGACTTGCTTTTTCGTCATCATGACTAAATGACGATTTGTATGATTCCATGCCTAAATGACCTTTAAATTCTCCAATAGTAGGCATTACAGGAATACCGGACATTTGCCAAGCATGAATATGCGAAAAACATCTCACATAAAGCGAGTCGTACAAATATCCTGAATTCCAACTTCCAACAACCCAGGTGTCAGGACTTAAATTAACCATTCCAAATGGTCTACAAGCCGAAGAGAAATAAAACCACCGAGATTTATGCGTATCAATAAATGGATTTACATACTGAACTGGATCGAGTTTTTCTTGTGCAATTCCAACAATTGAAATTCCAAACAGAAAAATAAGAATAAGGGCTATTGTAATTTGTTTATTCATGCTCTAAATACTTATTTATTAGATTTACAAATTGATTTTTTTAGAAAATATATTGGTAAAGGAAGTACTCCATTAAGCTCTAAATCCATCAAATTGTTTACTTCCAGCACTTTTATCAATGATAATACTTTGTCCATTTTTCGGCTAATTTTGAGTTTCAGAAATATTTTAGAACCCAATATTATTAAGACTAAAATGATATAATTTAGAGTAGGTTGTTTCATTATATTGGTAGTTTTTTTGTTAGAACCGTTGGCTTATAAAACTTATCAAATTGGTATATTTTAAATTCTTTCAAAAAAAAATCTGTTATTCAATTTTTACTACTGGTTCATTTGTCAAGTACCCAAGTGACACTAAAAATTCATCTGCTTCTATAATAGTTTTCTTATAAAATTCGAAGTTCTTATAAGTGAAGAAGGCATGTCCCTGTCCTTCATATAATTTTAAATCACATCTGCTTCCAACTTTTGCCATTACCATTTTATAGTACTCGGCAGTTACTGCTGGAATTAATTCATCATTAGTACCCAAGAACATAATGGTTGGTGGTGCTCCTTTTTTGATATTGTGCAGGGGCGAAAAGCTCAAATAATTGTTGCCAATTCTTTCATAACCATAACCGCCTGGACCATTATCAATAACGGGATTAAACAATACCAGCGCATTTGGGATGCAACTTACAGACATATCGTCCGTACTTTCGTTATAATCTCCAATTAATGCTGTTGCAGCCGCCAAATGCCCACCAGCAGAACCCCCAGCGGCAATAATTTTAGTTGGATTTACATGAAAACGCAACGCCTTTTTCCGAACAAACCTCATGGCAGATTTAGCATCTTTTAGAGACTCAAATGGGCTTGTTTTGTTAGCCTCTTTGGTTCGATAATCAACCAAAAAGCAAACCAATCCTCTTTTGGAAAAGTATTTAGCATGCTGCATAAATCGACTCCTATCACCATTAAACCAACCACCACCAAAGAAGAAAACCATTGCAGGGTATGTTTGTGTTGTATCCATTTTTTCAGGAGTATATATCTCCATAAATAATTGAGTGGTATCAATTTGCTTATAAAGTATAGTATCCTGTGTGAAACAGTAATAATTTGTGACAGTTGAAAGTATTAATAAGATTAGAAGTCTTTTTGTAATCATAGTTTTTAATGGTGTCATTTTGATTATTCTATCTTTTATTTATGAATATCAGCCCCATGTCATTGGATTTTCATAACGTTTACCAAATTCGCCTCCAACTGCTTTGGAGTTTGTACTATCCAGCTATATTTAACTATAGATCTGCTAATTTGTAACAATAATTTTTCTCTGGCTCAGAATACTTGTATTATCCTTTAAAACAACCAAATACATACCATTTCTATTTTGAACCTGTACATTATTTAATACCGCCTTTTTCTTGTGCTATAAGTTGACCAACTGCATTGTACATTAACACATCTACAGGTTTAGAATATTCCCACTCCAAACTTAAACTTGTACCTTTTTGTTTATATATCATGTTAATTTTATTCTTGTCTAACTGTCTTTTAACTGAGGTATTTTTAATACCCAAATCAAATGTCAAAAAGCGAAAAGGATGTTTATCACTCTCTTTATATTCAGATGCTACCATATATAATTTTCCATCATAATACTTCGAAACCATATTTGCGAACTTATTTGGAGGGAAATAACTAAAATCGTCACGCCAATTATTATTATTCTGCTCACTACTACTGATTACAAATCGACCGGTAGAAACTACACTACGCAAACTATAAATCCGATCTCCTGCGGCAAAATTAATAGTAGCAGGTGAGGATGCTTTTGTTAATGTAGTACCACCTGGAGAGTTATAATAATGAAAATAACCAACGCCACTTACTTGTCCTGAGAAATGGAGTGAACCATCACTACTAACCACTAAATTGGCTGAGCTTGTCATTGATGAAGTTGGGGTTGGAAGCGGTTCTGCAATTTTAAATGGTGACATTAAGTCAGCAATTGGAATTGGATACAAATTTCCCGCTATATTTTTCCAATTTTCATTACCATGCTGACCAGCAGATTGACCAAAATAGACCCCTTGATTGTAAACTGTTGGACTATCTTTAACCCTTATTGAACCACAAAAGTAAAGCGTATTGTTATAATAATATAAATCTCCATAGTGATTAAACTCAGGAGTTGCATTATTTCCTTTGACAATTGTATAAAGTGATGACCATGTATTCCCGTCGTAATAAGCCCCCATCATGTCGCCTTGACGGGAAGTGCCTATCCTAAAATTTAAGATTAATTCACCAGCAGCATTTGTAATAAAATTTGGATAAGTGCAACTAACAATAGGCTCTCCTACTTTAAAATAATTTTGTTTTGGCAAGAAATTAGCAAGTACGAACTGATCATCGGGAGCGAAGGCTATATCTTTTTTTGAAACTCTATAATTAAGATCTTGTGTGTGTTGATCAAATACAAGATGCACTGTACCATCTTTCCCCGAAATACCAATAGAAGTAGTTCTATGGGAATCTCCTCCATTACTTTTAGAATAATCAATGCCGTTATAAACTGTGTTGTACAAAGTGTTTGTTTCAGGAAATTCAATAGTAACCCAATTATTAGTACCCAGTTTTAATCGTGACAACATAAGGTTTCTTGCGTTCATACCCCCTTTGTACCAAGTTAAAAATGCGTATCCATTTACAATATCAAAACAATCATCCTTAGGTGTAATGTTTGCATTAAAAAGGTAAACTGGAGCTTTCGGGTCAGGATACCAAAAATATAAGCCATCCATATTCATATCAGTATTACTTTCCAATGTTACTGTCTGTCCGAATAATAATGCCGGAAAGCAAATCATCAGTACTAAAAAGCTTTTTTGGATGTTGAATGTTATTTTCATTAAGAAGTCATTTATATAAATGGATAATTTGTTTGTATTTCGTTGGCAGAAGTCGCCACTAATCTATCTTCTATGTAATTAAGGATTTAACTTGTTTGTTTTACGTTGACATCTTTTTGTCTTAAATTGTTGTTAAATAGCTATATTCTTTAAGAATCTACTGGTCGTAACTATGATAAAAAGGTTTGAATGGAGTTGCAACTTTTTTAAGGTCGCCAAATAGTTTCAATAATTTGGTCGAAGAATTATTCGAGTCAATAGAAATTATCGAAAAACTACCGTTAAACTCGCTTACTTCATTTGCTTTATAAAGCGGATTGGGTGCAGCAAATTTATTGTATCTGCTTGAAACTAAGGCATTGTGGCTAAGAAGTATTCCTTCCCTATATTTTTCAACAGCAATATTTGCATTATCAGCTTTTATAGCTACTCCGTCTCCATTTTTGTCGGTCAGCAACATCAGTTGAATGTCCGACCTATTGCCCTGATAATTAAGATCCGAACTATTCAGATGATAAAAACCGAATTCATCGAGCATGGATTTTCCGGGATAGGAAGGGTAAGGGCCATTGCCAATCCATCGCATTTCGGTCAGAGCAATTGGCAATTGCATTGAAATTCCAGCTTCAAGTAAAAAAGCAGTTGCATTAACTGGTACGAAATGGTATTTTACATCTATCCAACCACCGTCATTCACCTTGTAAGTAATTGAACCTTCAATAAATTCTCCTTTTTTATCCAGCCTTTCAAATTTGTATTTACATTCAATTGAACTCAGCGATTTTGAAATCACCTCATTTGCCTGATTTTTCAACGTGAACGGATTCCAATTGGTAGCTACACCCGATTTGTCTTTTTCACGAATGGCTAATAATGACATAGTTGCCTTACGTCCGACATGAGCAAAAAGTCCTTCCATAATGAGCTGATTAGTAGTTACATTTACAATTTTAATCGCACCAGTTGCTTTATCAATCGTAAATTCAGCATTGCCTAAAAGTGCTGTAAACAGTGTTTTGTTATCTTTTATATCAGTTTTTGCTTGTGATTTCGACACCAAATCTTTTGTTTCTAATTGTTGATAGTTTGTTGGCCATAATCTATAGGTTTTTTCGGTGAACTGATAATTTTCGGCATCGGAAAAACTAAGATTTAAAGTGTAATAATTCGCTGACAATTTCTGTGGAAGCTCGATTGGAATCTCAACAGAAATTGTATCATGCGGATTAGACTTCATAGTAAAAGTTCCCTCTTGGATAGATTTATTATCGGCTTTCAGCATCCATTTGCCCTGAATACTTGACATATTGCTAAAATCGAAACGGTTATTGATTCTTACACTAATATTCTGTTTTCCTGGCTTTACAATGATGCTATCATCTAATGCTTTCACTGGTGCGTACACTTTCCTAATTTGCCAATAATCAACTTGCGGAACACGGTTGGCATACACAATCCCATCGGCACCTTGGTTCCCATTATTATCCATTACATGAATAGAATCGAGCCAAACCGAGGTAGTAAACGAACTGACATCAACGGGTTTATCAACAGTGCGAAGTATTCCTTGATCGTGAAAATGCCAGACCGCACCGCCAGCATAAACTGGAGATTTGTACATTAATTCCCACTCATCTTGTAATGTGTTGAAGTCGAGCCCTAATGAATGTGCATATTCAGTAGCAATGATAGGTTTTTGCAAAAGATTGGCATATTCTTTAACTTTATCAATCGCAAGGTAGTGAGGTGTGTAAATATCGAGGGAATCAGGGAAACTTTTATAATTATTTTGAAAATACCCACCCATTTGTGGAAAACAAGCTGGACGAGTGTCATCTATTCTTTTAACGTATTGGCCTGTTTCGAAGGCGATTTCAGTCAATGGATTTTCATTACCAACACTCCAAATAATAACGGAAGGATGATTTTTATCACGATCAACAGTTGCTTTTGCTCTTGTTTTGAGGTCATCAAGAAAGCTTGGATTTTTAAGATTGTCATCGCCATACCCAAAAGGAACTTCGCACATCACGTATATGCCTAATGAATCGCAAAGCTCCATCATTTTAGGATGAGATGGATAATGAGAAGTACGAATGAAATTAATATTCGCTTTCTTAATTAACAATAAATCTTTCAAAATCAGGTCAGTAGTCAATGCTCGTCCAACCATAGGGTCAATATCGTGGTGGTTAATGCCTCTCAATTTAACCGCACGTCCATTAAGTTTTAAGATCTTTTTATCTATACTTATTTCTCTGAATCCAATTTTTTGCTGAATGCTTTGAATTTCCTCATTATTTGATTTTAATGTCAACTTGAGATTGTATAAAACAGGTGTTTCAGCAGTCCATAATTCAATATTTTCAAAATCAATTTTATTGAATACCGAAAAAGTATCCTCTTTTTTCAGATTTATTGAAGAAAAGTTAAACTCTTTTATCAATTTTCCGGCAGATGAAAATACTTGACCCGTTAAACTTAATTTCTTGAATGATTTTGAATCATTCATTTTTTCTAATAGTACCGAAAGATCGAGCTGTGGGGTATTTTCATCATTTACATAAGTTTTAACTACAAAGTCTTTGATATGTGTTTTTGGCACTCCAAAAAGTGTAACATCTCTATAAATTCCTGACAATCCCCAGCAATCGTTGATGTCAAAAATAGAACCTCTGTCTTTTGTTTTTACTTCAACAGCTAATGTATTGGAGCTACCAACTTTTACAAATTTTGAAATATCAAATGTTTTTCTGTTGTACGAACTTCTCCAACTCCCAACATATTTAGCATTCAACCAAACATTATACGAATAGAGTACGCCATCGAAAACAAGAAAAAATTGTTTTTCTGCCATGCTCTCCGAAACATTAAAGTCAGTCCGATATAAACCAATACCTTCTTTTACAGCACCATAACTTGGTACGGCAAAACCCTGTAACTCCCAATTACTCGGCACTTCAATGTTTTTCCAACTTTCTACTTTAAAGTCCTGTTTATAAAATGCTGAATCAGATCCCAATTGACTTGACGGAATGTACTTGAATTTCCATAATCCGTTTAGAGACTGAAAAGGAGTTTTGGAAGAGTCTTTATTCGGCACAACAACCTGAGCCTGAATATTTAAACAAATTATAATCAGTAGAAAAAAAAATATTCTAATTTGATTTTTCATTTTGCAGTAATAAATATAAGGATAGTGGGATAATTTAGATTCT
>JBBRHJ010000002.1:0-45914 GCA_038222885.1 Bacteroidales bacterium
TACCAGCAACATACGAAGGAGTTTCGGCTAAAGTAACTGGATCTACACTATTTTCTATGCCTAAGTCGGCATAGTCAGCTGCACTGGTAGGATTGGCATCTACAGCAGTATTGTTTTCAAGAATACTATTTTTAATGGTACGGATCCCAGCAGCCGAAGCTTTTGCGAAACGCACACCAGCTCCACCTGCACCAGAAGTTCCTGTAACTTTATTGCCACTTACTGTACAATTAATCATATTAAAATTAGAATTGGCTAACAAGGAACTGACATAAATAGCACCTGAAGTATTACAGCCAGCAGAATTGTTATAGAACGTAGAATTAATAAATGAAATATTAGCTGTAGTTCCTAACAAAGAATTGTTAATGTAAGCTACTCCACCTAATCCAGTTCCAGAAGAATTGCCAACAAATGCACAATTAGTAAATGTTGCATTGGTAGTACCTGTAGTGATTGCATTAGTTTCACCCGTACTAAATACTCCACCGTTTTGACCTACTTTATTATTTCTAAACAAAGTATTTTTTACATCCAAATTTACAATTTGTCCTGCTGATGTAACATTTGTCATAATTGCTGCTCCATTTGAAGTTGCGACAGCTGTTAGAGTAGCTGAGGCTACACTAAGGTCGTGATTTTCAAATATGCAACTATCAATTGATATCGTTCCTCTTTCTGTATATAAACCTGCACCTTTAGAGGCAATGTTTGCGTCAAAACGACATAATTTAAACGAAGCTGTTCCCGGAAGAACACATACTGCACCACCTGGTTTGTCAATTTTAGAAATATTATTAATAAAATCGCAATTATTGAAATTTGCAGATTGACCACCTGCTGCATTGGTTTGTCTAATATATACAGCACCACCACCCGAATTATCGCCTTTTGCGTTACCATTCTTAAAAGTCAGGTTTTTGTAGTTTATTACCGCAGCTCCTGTAGAATGATCCTGACGAATGATACAACTGGTACCGTTTCCGTCGAAACCACAAGTTGCTTTACTGTCTCCGACTATAGTCATCGAACGTGTGTGTGGAATAATACCCAAAGACCCGTTTACTGCATTCCATGTGGTATAGGTTACACCATCTTTAACTAATACCAAAGTTGTGCTCAACCCTGTAATGTCAATAGTTGCACGTGCACCTGTTCCAGTTGGTTCCTCGTTGATATTAATCATACTTGTTACATTAATTACATCACCTTCCTGCGCCATAGTAAATGCTTTCGATAATGTTTTAACCGGTGCTCCTGCACTACCATTATTAGTGTCAGATCCTCCACTCGACAAATAAATATCGGCGGCATAAGTCATTGAACTAGCTCCACAAAGTAGGAGCATAAATGCTGTTTTTAGTAAAAAATTTCTTTTCATAATGATTAAATTTTAATTGTTTGTGTATTTGAAAAGTACTGACTACTCAACGCCCTAAAATTACAATTAATTAGGGTGTTGAGTAGTTATTTTTGTTATAAAATTATTTTTGTTGTCTTTGTTTTAGCATCGATAATTACCATTACCAAATAAATCCCTGAAGTAAGTGATTTGTTGATAGTTGTTGAAGTTGCGTTTAAAGGCAAACTTACAACTCGCTGACCAACTGCATTACAAACAGTTATTGTTCCTGTTTGCTGCGAAGCATTATTTACAACAATCCGGTTATTCGAGTTTCTTAAGATAGTAATTTTATTCATTACATTATCCAATCCTGTAGTTCCGGTTGGAGTAACTTCGTTACTTACTGCACTTTCCGCACCATCGCCATTTGTGTTTACTGCTTTAATTTTAACGGTATAAGCAGTATTGTTTGTTAGTCCGGTAATCACAATTGGACTAGTCGTTTTTGCTGGGTCGCAAGCAGTATATGTAACTCCATTATCGGTTGAATATTTATAATTGGTTACAGCTGAACCACCGGTAGCAGCAGTCTTAAATGCCACAGAAACCTGACCATCACCGGCTGTTGCTACAAGTGCAGTTGGTGCGCTTGGAGTTGTAGTGATTACCTGAGCATCTTCAATAGAACCAGCTGTGTTAGTAGCTCCAACTGTGCGTACATTGCCTAATTGGTCGGTTAAGCTATATGCTGAGAGCAATGTGGAATTACCATATCCAATTGCCAATGAACCAGCATACAAAGGATAAGAGTTATTAGTTGCATTAAACGGAGCTAAGCCTGCTTTTAAATCGTTGGAGGTCGAAGTGGATGTCAGGTAGTTGAAATGTGGAGAAGCTATAATATTTTCTGTGGGTAAATTTGCTGAAGTACCTATTGAACCAATAATCGAGTTTTCTATGGATAAATAGCCAGTAGTACCTCCTGTTGCAGTGGCAGATGCCGCATTTAGATTTAAGTCTGCAGGTAAACCATCAGAAGTCGTATTGCCTTCAATAATACAGTTTTTTATATAAACACTTGCATCGGCAGCAGCATCAGAAGTTAAAAAAAAGATACCAGCAGATGCAGCTGCAGCTGCAGCAGTTGTGTTACCCGACAGCGTACAATTAACAATATTTACTTTTGTTGTATTTGGAGATTTAACTACATAAATAGTTCCACCATTCGTAGATGTATTCACATGATTTCCTTTAAAAGTAGAGTTAATAATATTGCAGGTTGCATTTGCTGAAGTATTAGATCTTAAATACAAAGCCGAACCCCCAAACGATTCCTTTGCCATATTGCCTGTAAACGCGCAAGCTTCAAATAGGATAGTTGAATTAGCAGCCCATGAATTTACATAAATGGCACCAGATTTCGAAGCCTCATTGTTCGAAAACACGCAGTTTTTAAAAGTTGCGCCATTTACATTGTCAATTTGAATAGCAGCTCCGGTTCTTGTAGAGGCAGTCATCGCTGTTTTATTTCCATCAAAAATAACATTTTCGCAAGTCAAGCTTTTTGAGGCATTCATCAATAACGCTCCTCCATTAAGTGTAGCTCCACTATATCCATTTATAAGCTTAATATTTTTAAAAGTTAAATTACTTGTTGTATTAGAAAAAAACTTTGTTAGATTTTTTCCATCAAAACCATCAGTAGCATTCGATGCGCCTTGAATGGTTAAGTCTTTTAGGATTGCAACACCATTCGGCTGTGTTAAACCAGGCTCCAAAGAAAAGTCAATCATTCCCGATACATGAATAATATCGCTCGCAACAGCGAGTGTTTGAGCCTGCGAGAAAGAAGCAACAGCTGTTCCAGCTGTTAAACCATCGTTAGTGTCCACGCCTGTGGAAGAGAGATAAATGTCACCGGCAAAACTCAGTGAGCTTGCTCCAAAAAGTAGGAGAGTAAATACAGTTTTGAGTAAAATGTTAGTTTTCATACATACTTGAATTTAAAGATTTAATAATTGTGTATTCATAATTTTATTGAAATAGATTTTTCAATAATATGAGTGCAAATATATCATTCAGGCATTAATGAAATGCTTAATAGTGGATTAATGGAAAGAAAAAAACAAAAGATTATAGTTAAATTGCTAACAAAATCAAGAATTTGTATAAGGAATTGAAAAAATGAGTAGAAAGAGTAGATATCTGTAGTAAAAGTAAGAATGATATGAACTTATTATATCATTCCTCCTTAAAAAAAGCATCTTTGATTTAAAAGTTAAAAAAACACTGTGATTAATTTACAATCAACCTGCTGGTAAGCTTGTATTTTCCAGATTCAACTGAAACAATATAAATCGACTTTTCCAAAATGCCAGCAGTATTTATTTCGAGATGCTCAATATTATCAATTCTTTTTTGATAAACAATTTGACCAATAAGGTTGACAATTTTTATCTGAACATTATTCATGTCACGAAATCCAGCAATATCAAATGACAATTTATTTTGACTGATTGGATTTGGATAAATACTAACTGATTTTGAATTTTCAAAACTAAATACATCTTTTGTTCCTGCTACAATCGAAGTAACAACCAGTTCGTCTATATTTCCGCCATTGTTACCATTAGATGTAAGTTTGATAGAATTAGCACCTGCATTTAGAGTTTGAGTTGTTGATACTGTCCACCAAGTAGTCCATGAACCAGTAATAGGAAAGTCTAAAGACGCAATCTTTACAGACCCATTAACACTTAATTCAAGTGGACGATAGCCTCCCTGAAGTGCATACCTGATTGTCAAATTGTAATTTCCGGCATTCGGGACATTTACGTTCCATTGCAGAAAATCCCCTAAGCTGTTAACGAAATCAATATAACCTGTGCCATTGTAACCGGCTTGCGAAGAAGCAAGCACTGCACCGCTGAATGTTGCATTTTCCGCCTGCAAAGTTATTGGTCCTTGTGTTACGTTTAACACAAAAATCGCCGATTTTCCACCATCCAAAGCTGTGGCAGTGATATTAGAAATTCCAGCTGCAATTGAAGTAATAAGTCCATCCTCACTAACTGTTGCTACTGATGGATTACTTGTTGTCCAAGTAACCGACTTAAAAGTAGCATTTGCAGGTAGTATTGTAGCTATTAACTGCAAAGTATTATTAGTCTCGATTGATGTTGAAGCTGGTACTATGTTTATTCCACTAACAGGAATTTTTTCTCCGGTAACAGTAATTTCAAAAGTAGCTGTCTTACCTCCATCCTCAGAAGTGGCTGTAATTGAAGTTGTTCCAGCCGAATAAGCAGTAACGAGTCCATTAGCATTTACTTTAGCTACCAAAGAATTAGTTGTTTTCCAACTTACTGCATTATTAGTAACATTCCATGGTGTTAAAACGGCCCTTAGTTGTTGTGTATTTCCAACAGCTATTGACGCAGAAGTTGGTTCAACGGTTATCCCAGTTACAGGCACAGTACTTGCAAATTCGGGTAGAATTTCGAAACTTATGGATTTATTCGTTCCGCTTACTGTGGCATTGAGATTATAAACACCAGCATTTGCATTATTTGATACTGTAATTTCGAGGGTGTCATTTTGTAAAATACGATACGTTACACCTGATGGAAGATTTGACAAAGCAGTTATTTTTGCTCCATTAATTTTCGCTACATCGTTTTTATAAAGTGCATAAGTTGAGAATTTCTTCCCAATGGCACGGGCTTTTACACTATAATAATAGGGCGAATTTACTTTTTTGAGCCATTTTACTAACATCAATTTGGCATTCTCTGCATTTGCTCTGTCAGTTTGAGTAAATATACTGCTCAGCAGCAAATTATTTTGTTCCAAACTATCCGTTTTCATATCAAAAAAACCATCGATAGATGTAACTTCCGAAGTTTGGCCCATCATTAGTTTGTAACGCTCATTGCGTACCATGAATGCGGGTACTTTTGTACTATTCCACTCAGAAACTGTATAATAATTTTGCGTTTTGTCGTACGAATTATCTATAAACGGACGAAGCGTTTTGCCATCACATTTATAGCTAGGCATTTCTAAGTAATCTTCAATAGTTGGTCGTAAATCAATTAAACTTACCGGAACTGTAATTTTTTTTCCAGCAGCTATTTTATTCGGATAACGAATTATCAAAGGCACTCTTGCCGACTCATCATAAAACACACCTTTCGAATTGAGTCCATGCGATCCCAACATTTCACCATGATCGGCACAAAAAACAATCATGGTATTAGCAGCAAGACCTGTATCGTCTAATTTTTTTAATATTTCGCCTAATTTATCATCAATTTCTTTTACCATTTCCAAATAGCGCGCTTTAAAGTTTTTGGCAACAGCTACCGATTGAAAATAGGCAGCAGTCGATGATTTCATCGACGAGCTAATATAATAGGGCGAATTAATATCGGTTGTATTATAATAAGGAGAAGATAAATTGTTAATAAAAAAGTTATCAGGAAGAGGCATATCCGATTCCTTCAACGAACCAAAATAAGGTTTAGCCACCACAAAAGGAGGATGTGGAGGTCCAAACGAACAATGTATGCTAAATCTATTGTTTTTATTTCTTTCTATTGCATCCAATGTTTTTTTAGTATCCATCGCACTCTCTGTATGCGCATCGTCAATCAATAAATTTCCAAAATTCTGATAATCAACAGTACTTGTAATTGTAGGGTCTAATTTTCGAGCATCTGTAGCGTCAGGCATATAATAAAGATCGCCTCCACCACCTGTAAACGCACCCGTTTGGAAAGGTGCTGTATTTATTTTAAGTTCCGTTTTCCACCAGTTAACATAAATAGCTTTCAGACCAATGCCCAATTCGGGTACAACAGTAATTCCGGCACATCCAATTGGACGGTTTGAATAGATATATGCTTTACGTTCGGGCGAATGCCATTTTCCATAATACTCGCAATCATATCCATTCGTTGCTAATACTTCGTCGTAAGTTTTGGTGGAAAAAATGGGCTCTTTCCCAGTTAGAATTGACCCAACACTTGATTCATAAGCATAATCATTGCCAAGAATACCAGTATTACACAAACTATTACCAGTAAGCATACACGAACGCGAAGGTACACTCACAGGACTTTGACTATAAGCACGAGTAAAAATTACACCTTCGGCAGCCAACCTATCCATATTTGGCGTAGATATAATTTTATTGCCCATGCAACTTAATGCATCAAGTCGCAATTGATCGGAAATAATAAAGATGAGGTTCGGATTTTCGGCAGTAGCTTTCGCATTGCTTTTTTGGGCATTTGCCGCCAGTATCGTTAGCCCAGATAATAAAAGTGAGTTAATATTTCGTTTTGAAGCAATTGTGATTCGCATATTAAATTTGATTTCAAGTAAATTTAAAGCAAAGATATTGAATAGCAATTAATAAAAAGATTAATATCGGATTAATACGAATAATTTTTATTTTTGGAAAGAATAAAACTGTCTTAGCGACTGAGAAAAATGTTGCGCAATTTTTTTTGTAATGAAATTTTTATACTTCCACAAAAATGAATTTCAATATGCACATCAAAATTAACTTGCCAGTTGCAATAATCATTTTATTTCTTAATGTGTTATTTCGATGGCATCAATTCTTGTTGTAATACTGCCAGTTTTAACGTCAAAGATACGAAACCAGTTTATTGCATTCAAATTAGGTATTCCTCTAACAGAAGCATTACTTGTATTTAACACTATTTTGTTCCACCCGTTAATTAATTTAGAAGCAGATACACCCCATTGATATTCATTAACATCGGGTGCTCCAGCACTACCTATTTCAATATTTACGTTGCCAACTTTACTAACATCTGACACATAATACCAGAATGATAATTTACAAGTTGCCACAGTTTCGCCAGAATAATAAGGAGTACTGTATGCTCTTTTAAATTCATCAGTACCACTTCCTGTAAATTCGATGCAAGCTGTTCCTTGTTTTACCTCCAGCGTATTCAACGATAAGCCAGAATTCCAACCCGATAATTCGTCGCAATTATCAAACATAGTATACGGAGCTAAATTTACAGTAATAGCAGAGGAGCTGGTTTTACTTCCATCTTCTGTTGTAGCTGTAATCGTTGCCGTGCCTAATGAAACTGCCGTAACAAGGCCACTTAAATTTACAGTTGCAACAGTGGCATTACTTGTTGTCCAAATCACTTTTTTATTAAAAGCATCAGCTGGCAATACATTTGCTGTGAGTTGCTGAGTGTTGTTAATAGTGATACTTGCAGTAGCAGGAGTTAGGGTTACCCCGCTCACTTGAATGGGATTAATTACCTGGTTCGTTGATGCTTTCCCAAACCATCCAATTCCGTCTTGCAGCATTTTCCATTGAAAATTGAATGTTCCAGCTGTGGCAGGTGCTACAATAACAAAAGTGAATGTTTTGGTTTGATTCGGTGCTATGCTTTCGTCCGTATTCAGCTCAATTCTATTTGGACATAACAAAGTGTTATCCTGAGGATTAAAACTACCGAGTTTAGTCAGATTAGTTTTTGTCCATGTTGTTGTTCCGGTATTTTTCATTGTAACACTTACAGTAGCCGTTTGACCAGGTGCCAATGTAGTTGGAACGCCCGTTTGAGAAACAAATTCAGCGTTATTAGTGCTATTATGAACTGTTGGATGAGTTGCTGTCATTGGAATTTTTCCTTTTAGCATTTTAGCACCATCGCCTGTTAATCTCAAATAAAAGTCTGAAGTAACAGCCACACCATCTGCATCAAGAGTCAAAAAGTATTGATTTGTAGGTATCATCGATGCATTTTCGGCAGCTTTGGCAATTGCAGTACCTTCGTCGTACTCATCAAACATAGCAACATACGCAGATGCTTTTACGCCAGCCGCATCAAACTTTAATTTATAGTTGTAAAACTGACTCCACATAAAATCGCCATGCATGCGAGGTGTCGAATTTGGAGCACCACCATTCCAATTTGACCATGCAAAACCAGGCCAGGTAACAGGCACATAAGCCAACGAGTTAACTTTACAATATGCAAGATCTTCTTCTACAACAGTAAGCTGATTACTTAACGAGCTTGCATTAAAAGATCCAACATGCCAGGGCTGAATCATATTTGCGGCTTTGTATACCGACATGTTTTCTGGTTGCGAACGCCAATTCTTAGCTGTACCGACAATCACATAACAACCTTGACTTTTAAACCAATTAACAACATCTAACCACGACGTTGCGTCACCAGGTCTGGTCGAAACGCCCATGCCCCAGATGCATACAACTGGCTTCCCATTTTCTTTTGCATAAGCGGACGAAGTGGTAAGTGCAAGACTTCCAATAATGGTGTTAGTCCAGTCTGTTTTTATTTCATTCTGAAAATTTGTCCAACCGGAAATATCATACATAATATAAAATTTACGGCCATAGGTCTGAGCTGCATTTTTAACTCTTAAAGCCATGCCATCTCTTTGCAACTTTATTGATAGAGTAGAAAACTCGGATCCAAAACGCTGAAGAGCAGCACAGTCAATTCCATAGTTTTGCATCCATTCGAAATGAGTATTCACCACATTATCATCATTGGAAGAAAACAATCTTGCAGGTTGCCCATTACCAAAATTTGCAAAACCGGTTTGATAAGTTGTGCTGTATTCACTTATATCAGGATACAATTCAAAAGATAGACTACCTGGTCTGGGTTGGCCAGAACCTACTCCCCAATGCACCCAAGTGTTTCTGGTAGAACCGTCGCCAGCACAGCCAAACCAACCTTGATAACCAACCACAAGCTTACCTATTATGTCGCCAGTAGCAATCGAATCCTTTGGTTTTTCAGTAGGGGGATATTTAATTTCAACAGGTGCTATTACTTCCTCTTTGCAACTTAGAGCAATTATAATAATAATTAGCAGACTAATAATAGTTTTTCTCATGATTTTCGTAATAATTAAAAATAATTTCAAATGGTGGTTAATGAATATTCTTCTCTTCCTCTATTCCACTAAAATAATTTCTAACAAAATTTTCAGATTAGCGCATCGTGAGAAAAACCGGTTCCCAAATATTTCTCTTTGAATTATAGCAAAGATACCCATCAATAATTAATTAGAGTATTAATAATAGATTAATGAGAGTTGTGTTTTCTACTAAATCCTATTAATTATCATTATTTAACTTTATTTCAAATTACATTAGCAATTGTTTATTTGTAATTGTAAGTATTTACTGACCCACCGTAAACCTTGTAAAGAAATTAGACTTTCGTAGAAGTTCAGTTGTAAAGTGCTTCAAAAAAGACAACCGTTTTGTATTTATCAAATTCAAAAGGATTTGTTTACTTCATATTATCTGAACATTACTGTTTTTCCTGTCTGTGATGACTCACGGGCAGCTTCCAGAATCTTAACGACCATTATGTTGTTCTCCAACGCATAAAGTCCTTCTGGTTTCATAGTGATTTTTCCTTTTATTACATCGTAGAAATATGAGAACGGATCTTCATAAACATCGATATCCTTTGCAGAAATTATTTGCGATTTTTCAATACGCATTTCTCGTTTTCTTAAACGCATATTTTCTTTGTCTATCGTAATCACATAGCCTGATTCGCCATAGATTTCCATATCTTTCCGGTCGAAAGGCCAGTTCCAAGAAGCTTGAATAATACATTGGGCATTCTTATAATTAACAATAATGGTTGCATCATCATCCACCTTAGGATAGATATCTGGTTTGAATTGCCTCGTCACTGCTGTAACCGAGATTGGTTTTTCTCCATGCATCAATCCAGTCATTAAGTTGGCACCATAACAACCGAAATCAATCAAAGCACCTCCACCATTCTGTACCGGATCGGTAAGCCAATCCAAGAATACCTTGTCACACCCTATTTCCACTGGACCTCTATGTCCATCATGAATTACGACTTTTCTCAATTTGCCAACAAAATTACTGTCATTCACCAGTTGGAATGATTTTGCAGTAGTAGGATACCAGGAAGTTTCATAATCCGTCAACAAGTGGATGTTAAATTTATGAGCCAGTTCAGCCATTCGTTCAGCATTTGCAACATTTGTAGCCAGCGGCTTTTCAACCATGACATGAATGCCTCGCGGAGCACAGGCCTCTACAACAGCCATGTGTTCGAAAACAGATCCGAAAGCCACAACTGCTTCGGGTTTAACTTCATCAAGCATTTTTCCCAGATTGTTATAAATTAGGTCAGGATTGAAGTTGTATTTTTTTGCCAAACTTAACGCCAACTCTTTGTTTGGTTCATAAAATCCCGTAAGAATAAAGTCGCCCTTATCTTTCCGTCGTAAAATAAACGCTATGTGACCGTGAGTCATGCCAGCAATAGCAAGTTTTACAGGTTGTTTCGAAGGAATTATTTGAGCATTTGTGTCCGGCATCAAGAGCACCAAAACTAAACATAAGGAAATGAGAGTTTTAATTATTTTCATTGCTATCAAATTTTTAATCTGGTCTTTATAACTAATTTATAAATATCAATGCTACATTGTTCCCCAAACTCGTTTTGAGGTCCCGACAGTCGTAAGAATAGGGGCAAATTTCATTTAGCATCTTTGACCTCTTGTAATTTTGCACTTAAAGCAGAAACAATTTCCGGATTTTGCAGATAAAGATTTACTTGCTCCAGCGGGTCCTTTTTTATATTATAAAGTTGACCTTTGGGACCATTTGGTGTTGGTTTTATCAACTTTGGGTCGGTAAAACCACCTGAACCTAAACCATCAATTAACTTCCAATCACCTAGACGAATGCCAAACATACCTCCTGATGAATGAAAAAGAACAAAATTACGAGCTGAATTTCCTTTATTTTGCAATAATGGCAAAAAGCTAAAACTGTCTTCTGCTTCGGTGGGTTTCGTTTTATAATGAGTGATATCAGCCAAAGTTGTAAAAATATCTATTAAACTAACCGGCTGATTCACCTCATGAGCTACAAATTTATTCTTCCAACTAACAATTAACGGCATGCGATGTCCACCATTAAAAACATCGGCTTTTTGACCACGACTACCTTCGTTAGAATTGTGATTCCATTTGTCAATATCCAGCTGTTTCCAGGCAGCTCCATTGTCGCTAGAGAAAATAATCAGTGTGTTTTCGTAAATTCCTTGCTTTTTTAATTGCGCCACCACCTGACCAACAACATCATCGGTCTGGGTAACAAATTCACCATACACCCCTACCCGACCTTTGCCTTTGAATTTCGGGTCGACGACCCAGGGCGTATGCGGTGAAGTTAGTGGCATATACAAAAAGAACGGATTTTTCTGTTTTGCGTGGTTTTTAATGTATTTGATTGATTCTTTCGTCAAATCTTCCAAGCAGCGTTCTACTCTAAAATGTGCTTCCATCTCTCCGGCACGCCACCAAACGCCCCTTTGGTAATAAACGCCATCATTATCAACTTGAGCTGAGTCATAAGCCATTTTTGTATCACTTTTCCTCAAAGGATATACATCCGAAATCTGAACTATTTTTTTTCCAACTAAATTAGCATTTTTGAGAAATAAATACGGCGGCATATCCAACGAAGCTGGCAAAATAAAAGAGTAATCAAATCCGTAATTATTTGGACCATAAGTAATCCCTTTTTTGTAATCCACATTGCTTATTTTGGCATATTGAGTTTCAGGAGTTAAGGGCAAAGTTGGATCTTTTTTTTGCCACTCTACACCTAAATGCCATTTACCGATTATTGCAGTTGAATATCCTTGTTCTTTCAAAATGCTTGCAACTGTTCTGCGCCCTTTCTCAATTACCAGTTTTCCATGACCGTTGATAGCTCCGTGTTTTAATGGAGATCGAAAGCAATATCGTCCGGTCAGAATGCCATATCTGCTTGGAGTACTTACTGCTGCACTTGAATAGGCTTGTTGAAATGAAACGCCCCCCTTTGCCAATAAATCAATATTGGGAGTTTCTGTTTTTGCATTTTGATTAAAGAATTTAACATCACCAAAACCCATATCATCTGCCAGAATAAATACGATGTTTGGTTTTGTAGTTTGTGCATCTGCCAAAAAACATAGGGCAGATAAACCGATGTACGACAGAAAAGAATTTCTTATATTATTTTTGACTATTGGCATGTTGCTTATTTTTTATTTTGCATTTACTTTAACTCCTTCTTTTTTAGATCCTTTTTTAGCACTGCCTTTATTATTTTCCTGATTTGCTCTTTTTTCAGCAATGGCAGGTGCAGGTGGTAAGGTTTTATCCCAAAACTTAATATTTTGCCAATATTGAGTCTTCCAAATGGTTGGATCTTTACAAACTGTTAGAAACCAGTTTTTAAATAACAGTTTAAGTTCTTCCGTTTTTTGTGGATTTTTGTCGGCTATATTTATTTTTTCCCCACGGTCTGTTTTCAGATTGTGTAAATAGAATGTGTTATCTTCAACTAAATAACGTAACGAATAATCACCTTCTCGAACCATAAAAGATGCTTCTGCATAATTTCGATCTTTCACTTCTTTTATATCAAAACTAAGTGTATGTTGTGTCATTGAAATAAGATTATGTCTCACCTCTTTATCTGATTTTCCAGTAATCAGAGGAATCAAACTGACACCATCAATGGGTTGATTTTTTGGAAGCTTAATGCCTGCCATTTCCATAAATGTAGGGAAAATATCCATCGAAGAAACAAGTTGATTACACACTTTTCCTTGCTTAATCTTATTGCCGTACCAAATAAATAAAGGCGTGCGGAATCCACCCTGAAAATCCTGACCTTTAAATCCGGAAAATGGGCCATTTTTTGGTAGTGGACTCGTTTCATGTCCAATAGCACCATTATCAGAGAGAAAAACCAACATGGTATTGTCGTATTCACCAATTTCTTTCATTTTGTTCATCACAGCATTCACACCTTCATCAACAGACAAAACAGCTGCTGAAAACACATTCAGTCTTCTTGATTTGTAATTAAAACGGCTTAAATACTTATCCGGCGCAGGTAAAATCGTACCATGAACTGCATTATAAGGCAAATAAATCAATTTGGGTTTGCCTTTATTTTTATCAATATATTCAATGGCTTCTCGTGTACAGGCATCCGGCAACCATTCGGGCGAAGGTGCTAAATGTTCTCTGTTACGGAAAATAATATCTGAATTGTAATATAAAGTAGAGGCTCTGTTAAATCCATAAAAGTAGTCAAACCCTCTATCCAATGGATGATGACCCGGTGAAGCTGTCAGAAATTCACCGGTAGGATTACCGTTGTGCCATTTTCCAAAAGCAGCATTTATATATCCGGCTTCCTGTAATATCTGAGGCATCATTTTGATGTTTTCTGGAACTCCCATTTCGCCTTCACCCAACAGATAAATACCATATCGTTCGGGATAGGATGAAGTCAAAATTCCGGCCCTCGAAGGAGAACTTACATTACTGGTTACATAGGCATTGGTAAAGCGAACCCCTTCATTGCAAAAACGGCTGAGATTGAGCGTGGAATTGCGGGCAGCTTCATAAGCTTCTTCGGTCGTATAATCGGGTTTAATCTGATGAATGAAATCTTGATTTAATTCCGCCTTTGAGAAATCATTCAGATTACTTCCTAAATCGCCCCAACCAAAATCGTCGATTAAAACCAACACGATATTAGGTTGTTTTTTTGCAGCCTCAGCCATTGAAGGTGTAAGTGCAAGGATTGAAGTTGAAATTAAACCGCTAAGAAATCTTTGTTTTTTTATGTATATCATTTTTTCTTTGTATAAGAAATAATTTTAGATTACAAATGCCTTGCATTCACTCCATTGTAATGAATAGAATGATACTGTTTCAACCATTTCAATAAATCCTGTTTAAGCTCATTGGCTTTGGCTGAATAATTTGGTCTGTTCATATTATTCCCCAACAAATTATTCATTTCATACGGGTCTTTTTGCAAATCATAAAGCACATCAATGGTTTTAGAATCAGCATTGTACGGAATAAACATTTTCCAATTATTCTTTACAATCATATAATTGGGCTCTTCACCCTTCATGTGGAAATTCCATTCCGTTACCACAAAATCAAACTTATTGGTTTTTGTTCCTTCCATCAGCGGACGAAGTGATGAACCGTCATTTTTTTGATTCTTTATTCCCAAGTAATCAAGAATAGTAGCTGCCAGATTCATGTTCGAAACCGTATTGTCAACTTTTACACCCGCTTTAATCTTACCAGGAAACCATATTATCATTGGTACACGAGCGGATTCTTCCAAAAACACATTTTTCTCGCACATTCCGTGTGAACCTAGCATTTCGCCATGGTCGGAAGTAAATATCACCAATGTATTTTTATCCATTCCTGTTTGTTTCAAAGTAGCCAGAATTTCGCCCACTTTGGCATCGATTTCGGTAATCAAAGCAAAATAATCGGACATCATGTACTTTATTTTTGTTGAGTCGCTGTATTCAGTTTTTGAATTTCGACCATTAGCATTCAAATACGGACTGTTTTTCATATCGTCGTTGATAGACTCCGGAATAGGCATTTCGCTAACAGGATACATTCCAGCAAAAGGCTTTGTGGGCAACATGGGCGCATGTGGAAATGTGAAAGAACAAGTTATTGAGAATGGCTTACCGGATTGTTTAGCTCTTTCGATAGCCTCAATTACCTGGTTTCCCTGATAGGAAGTCATAGTGTATTTTAGTGGTATCAACAATTCTCCGTGATAATCAGGTTGAGTACTTTTAACCATTTTAGTCATTGTAGCTGAATAATCACCATCCTCATTGTATGCCGCATCCATTGGGTTTGGTCGGTATGGTTGTTTGAAATCAGTATTCAGTCGCTCACCCTTGCCTGGGTTCTGTTTTTCGAGAGTACTTGATAAAAAGGCTTTATATTCAGTTATATCTGTAAATTTGGAATAGCATTCTTTTGGCTGTAATGGAGAATGCCATTTGCCGTGATATTCGGCATAATAGCCATTCGCCACCAATATCTGATCATAAGTTTTCACAGCTAGAGTTGAATTTTTATCAAAAGCATTGGTATAAATGCCATGATTTTCAACCGTGCAACCAGTTAGCAATGAACCTCTTGCAGGAGCTGATACGGCACATTGTGTATAAGCCCGTTGAAAAAGAACTCCTTCTTTGGCTAATCTGTCCAGATTTGGGGTTTTCAGAAATGGATATTTACCAACAATTGCCAGTGCATCAAAACGCTGTTGGTCAGTCATTATAAAAAGTACATTCGGTTTTTGTTGTGCCTCCAAAGAAGTGGCTGCAATCAGACTTAAGGCTGACAATGTAAGGTTCTGAATTGTCTTCATCTTATATTTTTTTCTAAATTCTTGTCTTTTTTGCCGGATTATGAATCATTTCTTGTTTTCCTTTATCCGAAATAGTTTTCTCGAAGTCAGTGAAATAGTTCATTAATTTTTGTTTCACTGATTCTAAATCAGGAGAATTGAAACGGTTTACTACTTCGTTTTTATCCGTTTTACGTTCAAAAAGTATATTCCCAAAACTCCGATAATCGCGGTTAGCAGCAACAACAGTTGGGTCGAGCCAAATGCCTAATTTATAATCTTTCGTAACTACTGTGGATTGACTCCAGTTTTCGGAAACGATATATTTTCTATTGGTTGACTTCTTTTTAGTCAATGTTTTTGCTAACGAAATCCCCTGTAGTTTGTATTCTGAACTTGGTCTTTTTGCTCCGGTTAGTTCCATTAAAGTGGGATACAAATCAATCAAACCAACCAAATCGTCATTTCTATATCCTGCTGTAAATTTCCCTTTCCAGAAAAACATCATCGGCACACGCAGGGTTTCTTCGTACACATTGTGTCCCATGGCGGCCTTTTCAATCATTCCATGTCCTCCTACAAAGTCACCGTGATCGGAAGTATATACCACAATGGTATTTTCTGCCATTCCCGTTTTTTCTAATTCTGCAAAAATCTCACCCACTTTTGCGTCAATTTCAGAAACGAGCGCATAATACGAACCGATATAATTGCGGTACAATTGTTCGTCTTCGGCTGCCAAACCAAGACACCAGATACCGTTTTTACTTTTACGCAATGAGGAAAGCATCGGCGGAAGTTCATCGGCAGGTTGATGCATGCTTTCAGGCATAAAAATTCCGTCATTAGATTTCGTTCCTTTTCCCCAGTTGGTAATATCGTACATAGAAAGATACTTTGGAAGTGGAGTATAAGGTTGATGAGGATGATAAAATGAGGTGAAACAGAAAAATGGTTTTCCGCTCTTTTTATGATCTCGAATTATATCGAGTGTATTTTGTGTGGAAAAACTTTCCATGGTTTTGTCTTCGGGTAATTTCGATGTTCGTGTTCCCATCTTTGCAGTTGGAAATTTTGTGCCTTCTTTGGAATTTCCTTCTGGAAATTTTCCAAATTCGGCAGCCCAATCTTCACCAAATTCATTTGCATAACCTTCATCCTCTATCCATCTCACATAATTTGACTCGAGTGATTCCTTTGCAATATGGCTTTTATCGTTAGTCCAGCCTTTGTCTGCACCAGCATCAAGATGGCGTTTACCAAAAGCATAGGTATCGTAACCATTTGCCTGAAAAGCCTTTTGGATAGAAATGGCATTATTGATGACAGAAGTTCCCAAGGGAGAATTATCTAACGCTCCAATGGTACGTGGATAAAGTCCGGTAAACAAGGACATGCGCGAGGGTGCTGATATCGCATTCTGACAATAAGCCCGATTAAACACCACCCCATTTTCAGCCATCTTATCCAGATTTGGTGTTTTCACATCCGGATGACCCTGATAGCCAAAAACATCAGCATTATGCTGGTCGCTAAAAATGATGATAACGTTCGGCTTTACTTGTTTAGCTGCAAATACCGAAGAGGCAGAGACAATTGACAAAGCCGATAGAAAGAGTTTATTTGTTCGTGAATAATTCATTTTTTTTGTATTTAAATTTTCAATACTTGTTTCCATTTTTACTTTTCAACCATTACTTTTTGATTAAAAGTACCATACTCATTGTGTACATTTATCACGTAAACGCCTTGTGATAATGAGATTTCCAATTCTGAGCCACTAAGCTTTTTATGAAGAATCTGTCGTCCAATCAAAGAATAGATAGAGATTTCCTGAGTTGACCCTTTTTCAATAACAATTTTAATACCGCCTATTGAACTTCGATAAATCTTAATCATTTCATCATTTGTGAAAATAGAATTAAATCCATTAGGCTCTATCACGTTAATAGTTATTGTTTTTGTAACCACATTGTTATTAGCTAAATCGCGGGGTTCAAAGATAAGATTTAAATTGTGAGTACCTGATGCTAATATTGCATTTATAGCCGGAGTGTAGGTAAAATACCCAGGAACAGAGGCAGTTGCATTTAATTGTGTAGCACTCAAAGCAGTTCCTTTTATCATATCTACAGTTGTCGGCCAGTTAATAACCGGAGTTGATTTTACAACAACGCTATTTGTGAAATTTTGTGCAGATTTGCCAGCCATCACATTTGTAAAAGCCAGACTTGCCGGACTAAAAGCATATCCAACTAAGGCGGGTGTAATTGACCCACTCCAATTTATTGGAATTGTAACAGTATAATTTCCACTTGCATCGGCAGTTACGCTTTTGCCTGAACCGTCATAATAATTCAGTTTTGCAGCAGCAATTCCAACGTTTCCAGAAATAGCTTTCTTTGTACATGTAACTTTATGTGCAAACGATTCTGTTTTGGTTATTCCACTTACAACAGCTTTCGCACTCAAATTTACCCAGGTGTCGGCTGTAAGTGTTGTAATATTAACCGCACCGTTATTCGACAAAACGGTTGGGTTGTTTGAACTCCAAATCAAAGCAACACCTTTGTAAGTTGTAGGTAACGAAATATTCGAACTTACTTTCAAAAAACTTTGACCCGTGGAATAGCTAATTGTCAAAGAATTCCAGAATGTATCAATTTTTGCAGAATACTCGGCTAAATATGACTTTAACAGGGCTTTCTGAGTTGCATAAGCTGAATTATCGATTTGATTTGAAACTTCGGTTGGATCTGTTTGTCTATCGAAAAAATAATGTTTGTTTTTTGCCATAAATGCCGAAGTTGGATTAATCCATTCGCCATATTTATAACGGTCAGTAATCACCGAAATTTGTATTCCATTTTCAGAAATAGCATATTGTCTTCCAAGGGGAGTATTGTTTGTAAGATTATTCACAAGTGATATTCCCATATTGGTACAAGTATCTCTTTTCGCAATATTAGTCATATCCAGAAGAGTAGGATATATATCAATTAATTGAACCAAATCTTTGCGTTCGCCCTTTACGAAATTTCCAACAGGCTTGATAATCAGCGGTACACGTAAAGTTTCTTCATAAACATTATGTCCGGCAGCACATTTTTCAATCATACCATGGCCGCCTACAAAATCACCATGATCGGACACATAAACAATAATGGTATTTTCATACAAACCGTTATCTTTTAAATACTTAATGAGCTTTCCAACCTGATTATCCACTTCTGTAACCAAGGCATAATAATAGGCAATATATTGCTTATAAAGCATGGGGTTTTTAGCAGCAGCTCCGAGACACCAGATGGGCGTCAGTCTTGTTCTCCACGCCTGCAAGGCAGTTGGCAAATTCAGATAGTTTTCGTACAGACTTGCAGGCAATTGAATAGAATTCGGATTATACATGGAAGCAAATTCGGCATTTGGCGTGTAAGGTTGATGAGGATGCAAGAATGAAGTTATACAGAAAAATGGTTTTCCCGATGTCTTTGAAGTATTTAAAAAATCAATTGCTTTATTAACAGTATAAGTTCCGTTCCGGTTTTCGGAATTTGTAGGAGAAAGCGACATACACATACTATCTATTGCTTGAGTTGTCACAAAGTCGTGGACATATTCATCAGCTCTGCCAATACTTGTAATCCAATCCTGGTAGTTTTCGTCTGAAGGGTCTTGTTGAGGACTAATAACAGTTGCTGTTTTATCAAAACCTTGTGCCAATAATTCCGGCAAATGTCTTTTCCCGAAATCTCCAGTTGTATAACCATTGGCTTTAAGTTCCTGATGCAAAGGGAAATAGTTGAAACTATGTGGCATGGCAGTAAGGAAATTATCATAAAGTTGCATGTCACGGATGTATCTTCCCGTAATTAAAGATGCCCGTGATGGTACCGAAATACCATTCATGCAATAGGCTCTGCTGTAATAAACCCCATCGGCTGCTAACGCATCTAAGTTTGGCGTTTTCACATCGGGATGACCCATAAATCCCAACACATCAGCATTGTGTTGGTCGGACATAATGAATAAAATGTTGGGGGGTTGTTCAGATTTTGAGTAGGCTGAACTTGCCAATGCCAAAGCTGGGAGGGTGAGTAAATATGATTTTAAAACGGATGATTTCATTTTTTCGATTTAAAGTAATGCAAATATAACCTAATGCAATTAATGAAAGATTAATGCGAGGATACTTATAGAAAATATATTATCAAATATGTGGGTTATTCTCACATTTAACTTAAAAATGTCTGAATTGTAAAGTTTTAATCCATGCCACGCTATATTTGAAAATAGGATTCAAGTATAAAACTTGAATCCTGCAGTTTGGAGTTTCCACAAAATCTTGTATAATTCCCATATTATTAGGGATTATATAAGTTGAAATTTTATCGACTCCCCAACCCCTGACCTCACCCCAACCCTCTCCAGATGGAGAGGGAGTAAGAAGGGAGAAAGAGTGATATTTACATATTCTAAAAATAAAAATTCTGGTCTTAAAGCCCCCATTTTGGGGATTTGGGGGTCAAAAGCAAAAAAAATAAAACTAAGCAATAATATTAAATATCCCAACTTATATAATGTATATTGCTTTCTGGTACTTTTTTCAGTCAAGAATGCAGGTAGTTTTACCTGTTTTAAGGATAGAGAAAAAGTTACAATTTATCGGTAAGAGTTTACTTCGTCAGGGTTTAAAAATTCATTCGTCTTAACTATCTACTTTCCCGAGTTCCGTTTCGGATTGCGTACTTATTACACACGTAAGAGGAATAATGCTTTTAATAATGTTTTGAAACTTTACAATTGAAAATAAAAATTGATATATAATTCAATGTCGTTTAGTTAGGGATTTGGATTTAACTGAATTATTTTTCCCGTAGAGAATCAATATCAATAAAAAAGGTTCAATACCAAAGTACGATTCCAGGTATTGGATAAATAGGTTAATTCCCTACGGGAAATCAATCAGATTTGGTAATTTAGACTATGGATATTAATGTCCTACGGACAATTTTTTATACTATCACTAACTAAACGACATTGATATATGATTTCAAAATTAAACTGTTTTATAACAACGAAAGTAATTTTAAATTACTGTGGATAAAGGACTTCCTTCTTCATTTTATCGTAAATTAGTATTCGGTTTTGCTCCCATTTCAAAATGCAATTTTCCACCATTCATAATATCATTGTGAGATATGTACACTTCTTTATAGGGTTTTCCATTTAATGTAACTGACTGAATGTAAATATTCTCGGCAGAATTATTATTGGAAGTTACAATAAATTGCTTCCCATTTTCAAGATTAATTTCCGCTTTTTTGTAAAGAGCTGTTCCAATATAATACTTCAAATCGCCTGGACAAACTGGATAAAAACCTAAGGCAGAAAAGATATACCACGATGACATTTGACCACAATCTTCATTATTTATAAATCCATCGGGTTTATCGGAATACATAGTGGTCATTACTTCACGAACTAGTTTCTGCGTTTTCCATGGTTGCCCTACAAAATTGTACAAATAAGCCATTTGGTGTCCCGGTTCATCCCCATGACCGTATTTCCCAATAAACCCAGAAATGTCAACATGTTGTTCGCCTTTCATTTCTATAGGTGTAGAAAGTAGCATATCTAACCATGCAGCATATTTTTTCTTGCCACCCCACAGTTTTATAGCACCTTTCATATCATGCGGAGTATAAGCAGAATATGCCCAAATATTGCCAGAAATATAATTCGGCTTCATGCTTTCCCAACTGGTAGTATCCATATTTAACCATGTTCCATCCAAATGTTTTGGCCACAAATAATTAGTTTGCTTGTTGTACAAATTGTGATATCCTTTACTCCTTTCACGGAACAGTTCTTCATCGTCTTTCTTGCCTAATTTTTTAGCCAATTCGGCAATGCACCAATCGAAATAATTATTTTCGGTGGTTGATGACACGCTACAACCAACTTCACTGGGAATAAAACCAGACTTCGTGTAATAGCGCATTCCATTGTCTTTGCCGTAATTCGGACTGCTTTTGGCATCGGTAAAGGCTGCTTCGCGTATACATTTATAAACTAAATTTTTATCAACACCTTTCAGATTTTTTAATGCAGCGTCAGCCATAACCGATATGCTTGGATAACCAATCATGCAAAAATTATCGTGTCCTAGCGCTTCCCAAAGATATAGACCAACTTTCGATTCCGTAAATCTGGAAACCATCACGTTTACCAAATCAGCAGCAACTTTTTGATCAATTATAGTTAGCAATGGATGAGTTGCCCGATAAGTATCCCAAGTGGAAAGATTGCTATATTGGAGCAAACCCGGGGAATTATATTTTTTGCCTTCGATTACATAATTTCCATTTACATCAGAAATAATATTGGGAGCAATATATGAATGATACATAGCCGTATAAAAGATACGGGCTTGCTCTTTTGAGTCAGTTTCAATTTTTATTTTATTGATTTTCTCTTTCCAGTGATTTCGGGCTTCTTTTAAAGCCTGATTAAAACTTTTTGATTGTGCTTCTGCGATATAATTTGCTTTTGCTCCTTCATAATCCACATACGATAACGCTACTTTCACTTCTATGGTGTCGTTAGCATTACCAATATATGTTACATAAGCTTTTGCAGTTTTTGCTTCCACTTTTTTGATATTTGCTATCTCCTTATCGTCAATGGAAATTCCATATTTTAGGAATGGTTTTGAGAATCTAGCATAAAAGTAAACTTTCCTATTTCCACATGCACCATTACTCCATTTATAACCTCTGATTTCGGTGTCAGAAACTATTTCTACTCCGGCATTGAGAACGCCTTCACGAATATTATGTGCAGGGTCAATAATCACATGTTGCTCACCACTCCTTTGAAAAATATAACGATGATAACCAACCCTTGGCGTACAAGTCAAGTCAACTTTCACAAAATTATCATCCAAAAACACAGAATAATAACCTGGCGATGCTGTTTCATTCTTATGCGAAAAACGAGAGCGGAATCCACCATCAGGATTTTCCATTGTTCCAGCACTAAGTTGAAGTTCAGCACTTGTCGGCATTAAAAGTACGTCGGCCATACCGCCTAATCCTGTCCCACTAAAATGATTGTGTGCAAAACCTTTGAGTACATTATTGCTATAATGATAGCCAGCACAAAAGTTTCGGTCACGTGAATCGTCTGACGGACTTAACTGAATCATTCCCAAGGGTGTGGTTGCTCCAGGAAAAGTACGACCATCGCCATCCGTCCCAATCATTGGATCGACAAATTGGAGAATATCATCGTTGGGTTTTGCAGATGAGAGAAGTATTAGTGCTATAAATAATACTGCTACTATATATATTGTCTTTGTATTTTTCAACATGTTAACTTATACCTATTCACATTTTTTACTCAACAATTCGACTTTGTCTTAAAACAAAAAAAGCGTTAGTAGAACACTAATTGTATATTAATTATACAATACAGCAACCTTTAACGCTTTTCCAGTATTTTGAGCTCCTATTTATTTTAGCGTTGGCACAAAGGTTTCGAAAACCACGCCTCTATCTCGTATTACCATGGTGTCTTTCACTTCGTGCTTCTCGTTTTTGGTAAGATCAATATAAGCATAATCAAGGTAAATAACATCATGTGTCTTTCCACCCCAGATATCACCGTTTTCTTTCAGCTTTCCGCTTCCAATTACTGCATTAGTTAATTTATTGGAAACCACACAGCTACCATCTTCTGCAAAAACAAGATTTAACGTAATGGTTCCACCATCAGGAGCATTATACCTTCGGATGATATTGGGAACCGAAACAGTATTCATGGTTACGGTAGATGCCTTTACAACTTCACTTCTTTCAATGTATTGGTTGCGATAAATCTTTGTTCCAAGCTCCAAATTTGTAAGCGTATTAATCAATTTATCGGCTCCTCGTCTTAAATAGCTTCCATGATATTTATTGATGTATTTTATACCAAATAGGGTGTAATCTTTGGGAAGAATTGACCAATTTAAAGTAATATTCCGATTTGGATTTGCAACCAACGGTTTTCCAACAAGCACACTATCAAGCCCTTCCTTATTTGTTATTTTCAATGGAATGGCATAATTGGTAATGTTTAAAGCTGCAATAGCATTCGGATCATTAAAGAACGCATCGGTTAGCTTAATCATAATTCTTCCTTTGGTATCGCCTTTAGGAATAATTACTGGACTTGTTGTTTGAACTGTATAGTAATTTGTAGGCAAATATTTTACATTCAAAACGTTCGAAAGCAAGGCTGTATCGAGTTCGAAATAAACTTTGCGGTCTATTTTATTTTCATAGACACCAGTCATAATTACTCCAATTTCGAATTGGCGTAAATTGTCATTATCGTTGAAGCCTTCATCATATTTACCTAGTATTAAGGTGCGTACTGGCGTTTGATATGGAAAGTAACAGGCTGTTTTTCCAAAATCGTCAAATACAATTGGTGCGTTTTCGCAAGAGAACATCGCAAGAATTGCAAACAATAGGATTGCTGTTTTATTTTTCTTTTTCATCATTTTTTCTTTTTATCGATTTAACAATTATATTACCAACCCGCATTTTGAGTCAAATTTGAATATTTCCGTATCTCATTGTAAGGCAATGGCAAATATCGGTGTTTTTCTTGATCAAATGCCCTTATTTCAACATCAATTAACTGATAGCCGGCACCAGTTCCATTATCGTAAAGCCCTTTAACAGATTCATTCAAAGGCAAACCCCAACGGCGTAAGTCCCAGAAACGGAAACCCTCGAAACAAAGCTCTAAACGGCGCTCGTTTTGAATTAATTTACGCATATCTTCTTTTGTAGTTATTCCATCTAAATAAGGGTCAACATTTATTGCCATGGCACGTTTACGAATGGCACGAATAATATCTTTTGCAGTCTGTGTACTCGCACCTTCTTTGTAGAGCGGACCGCCAATTTCATTTTGTGATTCGGCCAAAATTAGATACAATTCAGTGTATCTGAAGTACACATTAAAGTGGTTTTTACCAACCGCAGCTCCTGAAACAGGAATAAGAACATCTGGTCGCAATAATTTTTTTAAGTAATAACCTGTGCGAGTAGATTGCTCTGGAACGGCATTGACACCATTTTTTAAGTCGGCAGCTGTTGTTGTTATCGTGGTTGCTCCAATTTTCCCACCATTATATACAATGAATTTATCCAAACGTGGATCTCTATTGGCATAAGGAGTTTGTGCATTATACGGATTTGCAACTGTTGCATTTGATATAGGGTAGCCGTCTTTCATGTAAAATGCATCCACCAAATTTTGCGTCGGATTCACATTACCTTTACCATTCAACGAAGGAGGAAAATTATTCAATTCCTGTCCTGAAGAATTGACTGAAACCGTTTGACGCCATAAAATTTCAGGATTCACATTGTCCGCATCGGCATTATAATACTCCACACCATCCGGAGCTATTGTATAACCCGTCAATACAGAAGTAGCATAATTGGCTGCTTCCTTGTAACCATCCTGACTATCTAAAAATGCTTTACTTGAAGCAAACAACTTTAACCGTGCTTGCAAAGCTCTTACAATTTTACCGTTCAATCGTTGACTAAATTTTACCCCGTTTACTGAAGTATATGCACCGTTATAATTGGTCATATAATATGCAGAATCTTTCTTCCAATCCGTTCCCTTATAGGTGCTTTTCGAAGCTATATCTTTTAAAGGAATATCAGTTACTTTATCGGAATAAATATAAGGAAGGAGCTTAAATGCTGAATCATAATCCATTTGAATTTTTTCAACAGTTTTAGCAAAAGTAAGACGTGGCACATTAAAATTCCCATTTAATTCAACAAATTCAGTATAATAGGGTATTCCCAATAATTTACCTGTTTCATCTTTACCGGCAAAGTTCTCAAGTATGTATGAATGATGCAGCGCTCTGAGTGCTAATGCCTCACCACGCAAGCGTTTTGCAAAAAGTTCATTCATGGGCGAATAGTTAGTTATAACTTTCTCTTTCATCCAAACAATATTATCCATTACACTCAAAAACTTATTCGCATAAAATACATTGCTATATAAGTTCCAACGACTCAATGGATTGTAAATGGCAGTTAACTCACCAGTTGCCATGCGGCGGTAACCGTTTGTCAATTGATTGTTTACAGCATCGTCGGTAGCAGCTTCGGTAAATGTATATTGACTAATTACATTCGAGTATGCATTTAACATCATACCTTCGGCACTTGCTGGGTCGGTTGTTGCATAAGTTTCGCTGATTAAATTCTCATTTATGGGATCTAAAATCCCGTCGCACGAACTTAAAACGAATACAAACGAAGCAAAAGCTAAATATTTAAATTTATTTTTCATTTTCTTCTTTATTTTAAAATTATAATGAGAATTTCAGTCCAAGTGTTACATTTCTGAATTGTGGATTACCTCCAACGTTTAGTTCCAAAACATCTTTGTTTGGGGCAAATGTCCAAAGGTCAGAGCCAGCTATGTTTACGCTCAAGTCATTCATTCCAATGTATTTGCATATTTTTTCGCTAAATTCGTATGTAAGTTGAACACGGCGTATATCAAAATAAGATTTGTCGTACAACCAGAAGGTGGAAGTTCTGAAATTATTAGCTCCCGAACCTGTTGTTAATCGTGGATAAGTTGCAGTGGCAGCAGTTGCTTCAGTCCAGCGACCTCTAACTATTTCTGAATATTTATCGTTTCCATTCACCCAATAGTAGCTATTACTTTTTGTGGTTTCAGCACCTGTCTGACCTTTTCCTAATACAAACAAACTAAATCCTTTGTATTTGAGCAACATATTAACACTAAAGCTATATGGGAATGCATTATTTCCAATGGTATGATTGTCTTTGGTGTCAATTAACTTATCATTATTGGTATCAACATATTTAATGTCACCAGGTTTTACAGCACCAAAAGAGGGTATTGCTAATCCAGTTTTCAAGGAACCATTTGGATTAAAATCGTCTTTGGTATAAAAACCATTGGCTTCGAGTCCGTTAATGCGACCTAAGGATTGACCAATTAAATCTTGATAAGCATACTCAGGTACTAATTGATCGGCTTCGATAATTTTTGAAACAGAATATACTAAATTACCACCCAAATTCAACGTCAAATCACCCAATTTTTTAATGTAATTTAATCCCAATTCAAATCCTTGATAGCGGTTTCGTTCACTATTGGTAAATGGAGCAAAGTCGCCATAGAATGATGGGTATATCACACTATTTTGAGATACAAAACCACTTAAATCGGTACGGAAGTAATTTAATTCCAGCACTAAAGAATTAAACAAAGAAGCTTCGAAACCAGCAGTTATATCTTCGCGTTGTGCATAGCTTAATCCCAAGTTACGACCGTTTCTAATCACTGTTCTTTTCAAGCTTTTTGCACCATCGTTCCAGCTAAATCCACCCGCCGTTTCAATATCGTACACATCCTGATACATAAAATAAGTAGGCACATCAATGTCTGTATTCAACTGACCCCAGCTTGTGCGAAGTTTTAAATAGTCCAGCGCTTTTATGTTTTTCATAAAATTTTCTTCGGATATAACATACGCTAATCCAACTGTTGGTGCCATTTTGCCTCGGTTTCCGTCGGCTAATTTAGTAGAATAGGTATAAGTTGAAGTAAAATTAGCATAATACTTACTTTTATAATTATAATCTAAATTAAAGGCTGCATGGCTATTTACATAAGTTTGCTTTACGCCCGAATACTTCGATGTATTGGTAGAAGCTATCAACATGGCATTGATTGAATGCTCATTGTTGATCATTTTGCTGTAATTCAGTTGTCCGTAAAAACCGGTACGCATTGTAAAGCCTTTGGTGGAGATATTCTCCTTGGTGTCTTTTAAGTCAACAGTACCTAATGGCGTGAGTTTAACAATACTGTCATTTCGCCAGGTTGGTTCATAAAAATTATACTGATTATCAATTGAAACAGTATAAGCATCGTAATAGTCGAGACTTACAAATGTTTTAGCACTTAAACCGTTCGTTATTTTTGATAAATCAAAATCCAAGGTGTTGGCTACTTGTGTAGTTCTAAAAGTGTTAACATTATATCCAGCACGAGAAATTTGCCCAAATGGCATAATTGTTTTATATGAACCTGAACCACCAAGTACATAGCCACCGTTAATAACGATTGATTTTAGTTGGTTTTCCAAGGAATCGCTCATCATGGAAACAGGTAAATAGGGCGCGTATAAATTAGGGCGAAATGTTGTTCCATCATTTAAAACACTGGTCTTAGCTGCATTTTGCGATCCAATGGATGCCATAATGTCCACTGTACTTTTAATCCATTTATTTATAGGAAAATCAAGATTTCCTCTCACTTTATACCAATCAGCACCTTTGTTTAGTGCTGGATTAATCTTTTCTAAAGTTCCCACATTTTTATAACTCAAATTTACATAATACTGTAAATCTTTGTTGCCACCGCTAAACTCAGCCGATACAGCCGTTTGCGTTGTAAATGGTTTTAAGTTATTGTCGTTATAGAAACTCACATCCGGATATTTGTATGGATTACTTCCCGATAAGGTATTTGCTATTGTTGTTGAATCATAAGTAAAAGGCAATCCATCATTGATACGTGCTTCGTTATAAAGTGACATATATTCAGCCGAGCCTAAATACTCAGGATAAGAAATGGGGCTTTTAATACCATGATTAACTTTTACCTTAATCTCATTTTTGTTCAACACCCCACGTTTGGTGGTAACTACCACAACACCGTTTCGTGCTTGCGATCCGTACAAAGCCACTGCATTCATATCTTTCAACACAGTAATGCTTTCTATCTCGTTGGCATTGAGCAGATTTATATCACGTCCGGGGATTCCATCAATTACATACATGGCTGAACCGATATTACGAATATTATTACCGGCACTCACACCTAACAAAATATCCATCTGACTTACTGCCGATTCAGCATCGTCGAAAGTGAGTCGGTCGTTGGGTTTAACGGTTGCTATTGCTGCTACTGCCTCACGTTTCGATTTTTTCGAAAAACCAACATCTACTTTCACTGAATCGTTCGATAATATTAAAGTGGATGCTTTGCTGTTGTTCTTAGCTTGTGCAATCACAGCCGTGTTGCCTATAAGAGCTAAGCATAAAACAATCCAAAAATTATTTATATATTTCATACGTTTTTTCTTTATTTGTTATAAATAATACATTTACCAACCCGGATTTTGATCGAAACCTGCAAACATCTGAGTTTGTTTGGTTGTAAATGGAATCCAAAAATGTTTTGGATAATCACATACTCTGACACGAATTATCCGCTCGGTAAAGTTTGTGTTTTGGAAAGTTCCGCGTGCAGTTAGGGCATATACATCTCTTTCGTAATCGAGAGCACTTTTGGTTTTATAGGCTTCTTTATGAGCCAACACCCAGCGGCGTATATCATCCCAGCGTTGTCCTTCGTAAGCAAGCTCTATTGATCTCTCTCTACGTACTACATCCATAAATCTATTTTTATCACCTGTAATATTTACACCAATACTGGTATAAGCAGCTTGTACAGTTTGCACATCAAATCTGGCACGTATCAAATTAATAACATCAATAGCCGAAGGTGCTCCTGGCAAATAACTATAACTTGGAGGAGTGCTTACACCGAATTTTGAAGTTGCTGCCAATGCTTCGGCATACATCAAATACACATCGGTAAGGCGCATATTCAAACGGAACGAATTGAAAGTAGTCAAATTATCAACACCGCCTGTAATACCACTTGTGGTGGAATTATTAAAAGTTACATCAGCCCATTTTTTAATAAAATAACCAGTTTCATAAATAGGTACACCGTTCACTTTGCGCGTTTCACCATTTACAAATAATTGTGCAAACTTATATTTTGCTTCGGCCGACCCGCTCTTAATAATGGTATCGCCATCAATAATATGGTTTAAATAAAACCGTGGATCGCGATTGTCAAATTCTTTTTGAGCATTGAAAGTTGGATCCTCATCGCAAGCTAATCCATTGGCAGTTCCAAAAGTGTTGTGTATAAAGCGATGTGTCGGACGTACCGGATTTATTTTATTGGTATAGGGCATATAGGCTGTAGCAGGAGCTTTTGTGAAATTAAGCTGTGCACCTGTAGAACTAAATATGAACTCACCTTCGCCACCACCCATATTTTTAGCCGTACCAGGCCATTGGGTTGAGCCAATTGTAGTTGCCTCGGTATAGAACAATCGGTTATAGTTGGCTTTAGTTGCCAGTCCCAGGTTATTTACATTTTCCCTGTCCATTTGTATTACCCGTGCAAAATCAGCTGCTGCCTTTTCGCATAGTTCTTGATCGTAATCGTAGGTATCTGGAGCTACTGTCGAAGTTGAATTCTTCATCAGAGGACTTGCAGCAAAAAGCAAGTTCTTCCCTTTAAATGAATAAACAATGGCTTTGTTAATACGTAGCAGGTTGTTGCCAAAAGTTTCGGTTTTGAAAGTGTAGAACTTTGCATTCGGGTCGTTTTTCAAATCGTCCCAGTTATTGGGTAACAATTCGGCAGCGGCAGCATAATCGGCATCGGCTCTCATGGCACATTCTTTGTAAGTGGCTGGACGTGGCAGTTTAAAGTCATTATCATTACCTGTTACTACAAAATCAATGTATGGAATACGTCCCCAACATTTCATTATTTCACTATGAAAATAAGCCCTGAAAAACAAAGCCTGACCTTTGATAAGGTTCTTCTCTGTTTCGGTAGCACCAGTCATTTTATCCATATTAGCCAACACAATATTAGCCATACGTATGGCTTGCCATCCATCCCAAATACCAGGGCGTGTTGTCGGGCCATCTACTGCCCACGATGGATTTGTTCCTACGAAATCGGGACGATCGAAATACCCACTTCCACCTAAATCGTTATTAACACTTAACGACCCTTGTTTGGATACAGCAAATTCCATACTCCCTACATCGAAACGGTATGGAAGCATACCTGAATTGGCTGAAATAACTTCTTCGGCCATCAAAAAGTTGGACCCATCGTTTTGATTTCCACTATTTGCTATATTTACCACATAACGGTACATTACTTCCACAAAACCTTGTGCATGTGCAAAATCTTTGAAAACATCCTCTGTAGGCAAGTCTGACTGTTTTGGTCTGTCCAAATAGTCTTCACAAGAAAATGCAAAAATGATTGCACTGAAAATTACTATATATTTACTAATTTTTTTCATCGTACTATTTATTATAAATCAAGATTAAACCCAAAATTAAATCGTTTTAAGGTAGGATAGGTACCTCTGTTTCCAGATCCGTACTCTCTATCATCAGCCATTTTTGTCCATAAATACAGGTTGTTACCATTCACAAAAAGTCTCAATCCGGCAACCCCCATTTTCTTACAGGAAGGTGCTGAAAAACGATATGCCAATTCAACCATTTTCAAACGTATTAATGACGCATCAATCAAGTTTCTCAAAGGTTCCGTATTTGCCGAAAGAACTCTCCATGGATATAATGTTTTTACACCATCTGGGTTTTCTTTAGTCCAATAATCGCCATTCTCCTTGAAATACAGATTCGTGTTTTGCGAAAAGCTATCCAATGTATAATTACGGGTGCTATTCATTTGAGCATATATTTGTATGGCTAAGCTAATGCCATTGAAAGAGCTACCCAGGTTTACATTCCAGGTGTTTTGTGGCCGATTTGGATATCCCCAAGGTACATTGTCATAAGAACCGTTAAAGTTGCCATCGCCATTAAAATCCATCACATCATAATAACCTGTACGTTTCTTTTCATTCCCGCTCGATAGTGGCGTCGACATATATATATCGTCCCAGTTTTGCATAATTGCACCGGGAATTCCTGTACGTGTTTGATCAATGGCGTAACCTTCTTGTTTTAAATAGCTTGGTGTTAATAGCGGATCATCTTTGGCAATAATTTTATCCTCAGAATGTGTATAAGTCAGGTCAGTCCAAACTTTTAAGTTTTTTGTAAAGCCGTGTTTGAAACCCAATACTATTTCATATCCTTTTGAATCAACTGCTCCAATATTGGCACCTGGAGGGGTGGTCGATCCAAATAACTCAGGTAAACTTCTGTCAGAACCCTTCATGTAAATATCCCGACGATTGTCTTCATAATAGTCAATATCGGCAGTAATGGCACCTTTTAACACAGAAAGTTCAAATCCAATATCTTTTTTCAACGAACGTTCCCAATGTATATCAGGGTTTCCAATAACTTTTTCGAGATAAAGTCCATAAGGAGATTTTGATCCGGTAGTTTGACTGCCCAAACCAAATACTCCAGGTGCATTTATATCGATAGATGTAGTTGCTGATGTCCATTGTGATTCATATAACCATCGGTTACTTGATCCAAAACCATCGTCGCCCACTTCACCTGCCGAAGCTCTGACTTTTAATTTATCCAACCAGGTTAAACCTTTCATAAACTTTTCGTTGGATATCATCCAACCCAATGCTAATGAGGGGAATAAATCGCGTCGGTATTCCGGTCCAAATAGTTCAGAACCATTGTAAGCACCATTTGCTTCAATAAAATAGGTTGTATTGTAATTGTAAGTTAACCTACTTACAATATCTTCGTATCGAATTGCAAAACTACTTCCTGCTGTATATTTCTGACGTTTGAAGAGTAAAAGTCCACCCACATTGTGTTTGTCACCAAAAGTACGCTGATAATTCAAGGTAAATTGATATTCCATACGTCGGTTTTTATTACCACCTACATCAAAATTACCTAATAACCAAGGCTCAATCACGTAGTTGTAATCGTTATCGGCAACTGGATATTGATAGATAACATCTTTTCCTTCGTTTGCATATCTTTTTTGTATAATATTGTCTGGATCTGTAATATTTTGAGTTCCAGTCATGGTATTATCCAGGGTAAAACGACCATTAAAAACAAGCCCTTTGGTGATGAAATCCAATTTCTGTTCCAAGGCAAAGTCGGTATTTAATCGAAAACCATGTGTTGTATTCTGACCAGCAGTAGTGTAATAATACAAACTATTGGACATGCCCTGATCCGCTATAGGTGCAAAACCATAGGATCCATCGCTATAACGTGGGTAAAAAAGATCAGGTGATAAATTATATAAACTAAGATACAACCGAACATCTTCTTGTGGTGAATCTGTTTTTTTACTATAAGATCCTGATAAATTGACTGAGAATTTGGTTGTTTTAGTTAGATAGAAATCTAAATTACTGCGGTAATTCAAGCGTTTATAACTGAGTTTGGCGTTATAGCCCTTTCCAGTATCAAAATCTTTCGTCATATCGGTTTCATCGTTGTACGAAAGGCTACAAAAATATTTGGCCAAGTCAGTTCCACCACTTACCGATAGGTTTAATTGCGTGTCGTTTGCTACATCTTTAAACATATAGTCTTTCCAATCTACATTTGGAAACATTTCCTGTTCGAGTTGTGTAGTTTGGTTGCGGTATTTTTCGGCAACTTCTAAGGGTGTGTAATCAGCCCACGAAACTTCAGAATAAGGCAATTCGCGCATTACTGCATCGTTTTTAATCATCATTGCATCGTAAGATTGGAATTTTTCAGGAACTTTTGAAATTGATTTTGCAATCAAATTTCCCGAAATGGATAACTTGGCTTTACCAGTCTGTCCTCTTTTGGTGGTTAATAGTATAACCCCATTGGCACCTTTCACCCCATATACAGCAGTTGCCGAGGCATCTTTTAGCACTGAGATACTTTCTACTTCGTTCATGTCAATGTCGTTCATATCTCTTTCTACTCCATCGACCAACACCAATACATTCCCTCCATTATTCCATGAACTTTGTCCACGGATAAATATTTTCATATCATTTGCACCCGGCTTTCCATTGGTATACATGGTAACTAAGCCTGGAAGTTTTCCTTGCAATGCTTGACCAATAGTTGATACACCACCCGATTGAAGCAGTGTTTCGCCTTTGATGGACGAAATAGCACCTACCACATTGATTTTTTTCTGTACGCCATAACCTACGGCTACAACTTCCTCGAGACCAACGGATCCATCAGATAAAGCAACATTAATTACTGTTTGGGTTCCCACTTTTATTTCTTTGGTTAACATACCGATAAAAGAAATAACAATGCTGTTCTCAGCTGATACATTTGCAAGACTAAATCTCCCGCCTACATCAGTTGTAGTACCAATACTGGTTCCTTTAACAATTACACTGGCACCGGGCAAGGCTTCACCCGAATTGTCTCTTACGGTTCCCGTAATACTCTTCTGCCTTGAATTTGCATTTTGGGCATGAATCCCTGAAGCGAATTGCATACTCAAAATAATGAGCATGCAAATACCTCTAAAACAAAACCTCATTTTTTTAAATTGTTCTCTTTTCATAATAAACATATTCAATTTATAGTATATTTAAAATTAGTGTTTTTTAGTTTACACCCCAAGTTTTATTGGGTTTATTTGCCATAATTAATTCGAGCGTTCCTCCATTCATTAATTCTTTATGTGTAAAAAATGGAGTATTTATTTCTTTTCCATTCATGTATGCTTTTTGAATGTATTTATTCTCTTTATTAGCAGCTTTGGCAATGACTGTAAACTTTTTACCATTAGTTAGTTTAATGGTCGATTTCTCGAACAAGGGGCTTCCAATGCTATAAATAGGTAAACCTGGCGTTACAGGATAAAATCCTAATGCCGAAAATACTACAAAAGCGGTCATACCACCACCATCTTCATCGCCAGGAATACCAAAGATATTATCTTTAAACCAAACATCCAATAGGAATCGAATGCGTTTTTGGGTTTTCCAAGGAGCTCCAAAATAATTATACAAATAGGGTATATGAAACGATGGTTCGTTACCCATAATATATTGTCCTACTTGTCCAGTTGCATCGGGTGCGTTGGCTAAATAATCTTGTTTTGATATGCCAAGTGGTTCTCTAAAAAGTTGATCGAGTCGTTCTTCGGCTTTTTGTTTTCCTCCCAACAAGCCAATTAATCCATCAATATCGTGTTGTACTTGCCATGCATACGTCCAACCATTATTTTCATCGTAATAGTCGCGAAACCCTGCTCCTCCATCCAACTTTGGATTTATCATTATCCATTTTCCTTTATCATCTTTAGGCATAAATAATCGCATTTCGGGATGCCAGAGATTTTTGTAGTTTTTTGATACGCCTGTAAACTTCTTGTAATCAACCGTATTTCCTATTTCTTTGGCTAACTCGGCCAAACACCAAGCGTCATAACTTAGTCCGAGCGTAATGGCTACTGCTTGACGTTTTTCAAAGGCATCGACCAATGGTTCGGTTTCTTTCTCGCCTGGGTGTAAGGCTGGATAATAGCCATTTGCGTGATAAAAATCATCGAGTGCTATTTTGGTGTGTCCTTGACGCCAAGGTAAAAGTGTGGCTTCGGTGAGGTTTTTCTTTACCCCTTCATACGCTTTTTGTAGGTCGAATCCGTGAATGTCCTTGCGATATGCATCGATAAACAAAGCTGCCGAGTGATATGAATTCATACACAAATGATTGCCATGTATTTCAGGGAAGGTGGGCATCCAACCGCTTTGTTCGTACATTTTTACGTATGAATCGAGCTGGTCGCTCTGCATTTCAGGATTTAAAATTGAATTCAGTGGATGTTTGGCTAAAAAAGTATCCCAAATCCAGTCATCCACAAAAAATGGTCGGTTGCTGGTATGCACTTTTCCATCGTAACCGCTGTAATACTTTCCGTATTCATTTACATCTATCATGCGCTCATAAGTGCGGTAAAGTGATGTGTAAAATGTACGTTTTTGAGCTTCGGTTCCGCCTTCAATTTCTATTTGATTGATTACTTTTTCCCAGGCTGCTTTGCCATTAGTGCTTATTTGGTCAAAATTCTGGTTGGCAACTTCAATTGCAAAGTTCTTTTTTGCCTGATCTAAACTAATGTATGAAATAGCGTATTTAAGTTGGATTGTTTCTTTTTGAGGACTTCTTGAACTAATTGTGAGTTTGTTTTTCTTAGATATAAGTTGAATGTTATCCAAAGTTTTTCCATTGGTATCGGTAAGTTCCGCATAACAATAAACCGACATATAACGCATTGTCGGGTTAATGCCCCTAACTTTATACGAAATTGTTTCATGGATATTAAAAGAATTGGAACTTTCTGCACTTACAAGCATTTTGTCAGTACCCGAAATCAAAATATTTTTACTTGTCGATGCTGGAAAATCTAGCTTGTAAATAGCACTTTTGTTCGATGGAGCAAAACTTACAGTAATCTCGTCTTCAACTAAATAAGTAGAATAGTGCCACGGACGAACCACTTCCAAGTCATGATCGATGTTCATTTTGCTATTCCAAGTATCTTTGTTGACTTCGCCTAACGAAACTTTCATTTGCATCATTCCATTTTCACGATGTGCTACTACTTGAAGTGGCCAGGCTGTTACCTGATCAGCAATATAATCCTGTTTTATAGGATACATTCGTATCATCTGGTTTGGCAAACTGAATGTGGGATATGTTGGCACCAATAATTGAGAAACATTCCCAATGGTAGGGTCAACATATTTTGTGAAATCCTCCTGAGCTTGAACAACCGAAATCGAACAGACTGCGAGAACGGAGCTTATAACTAATTTTGAAATCCTTTTCATTAAAAACTTGATTAATTTTTTGACTTTTATAATTTTCTGTGGTCAAAAGTATCTTCAAGTAATTAATAACTGGATTAATATTGGATTAATAAGTAATTAAAATACGAAATACATTGAAAAAATTGATATAATTGTGTAAATAGATTGAATTTAGTCAAAAATAATTGATCGATTTTTTTATTCAGATTTAAAGCAATGTTTTATTGTTGAATAAAAGAAATACTACATTTCTCTTATTCAACAATAATTCAATATCAATCAATCTTCGAAGAGCCAAAATTTTTGTTTGGTATGTTTCCCATTATTACTTTCAAAGTTCCGCCATTCATAATATCTTCATGTCGGAGAATGCTTTTATTATAAGGTTTCCCATTCAATTCAACAGACTGGATATAAATATTTTGATTTGAATTGTTCATGGTTTTAACCGTAAATTTTCTTCCATTTTCAAGATTTATTGTTGCAGAATCGAACAAAGGACTGCCAATCACATAATCACCAGAAGCGGGTAAAACTGGATAGAATCCAAGCGAAGACAAAATGTACCAAGCTGACATTTGTCCACAATCTTCGTTACCAATAATTCCATCGGGTGCATCGTGGTAAAATTCATTCATAATGTATCTTACTTTTTCGGCCGTTTTCCATTGCTGTCCGACATAAGAATACAAGTAGGCAATGTGGTGACTGGGTTCGTTTCCATGTGCATATTGGCCAATTAGTCCGGTAATGTCAACCAATGCTTCAGGATCATCTTCAAAATTAAGCGAAAAGAATTTATCCAATTTATTGATGAAGTTGTTTTCACCACCTAACAACGAAATTAACCCTGAAATATCTTGAGGAACGAGCCAGAGGTATTGCCAAGCATTTCCTTCTGCATAATCTGCTGCCCAGGGTCTAATTGTTTTAATGGGATCAAAAGGTGTGTACCAAGTTCCATCCGACATTTTTCCACGAAAAAATTCTGTCTGTTTATCAAAGTAAAGTTTATAATTTGCAGCACGTTTCTTGAAATATTCGTAATCATTTGTTTTCCCCATTTCCTTTGCCATCAAAGCAATACTTGCATCCGAAATGGCAAATTCAAGTGCTTGTGCAACTGGACGGTTTTTCATTAAGTCAGAGGGTATCGGCTGAAATTTTTGAACATAGTCAAGTCCACGTAAATCAGACATAGCGGTGTTTTTTAATGCTTTAAAAGCTCTTTCAGCATCAAACCCTCTAAAACCTTTGAGGTAAGCTTCTGCAATAATTTGCAAACTACTGATACCGACCATTGTTCCGGTTTCATTTCCATTTAGGTGCCAAATAGGCAAATATCCTTGTTCATCGAATATAGCGAGCATTGAGTTTACGATGTCGTTTATACGGTTGGGAGCAATAATTGTCAGAAGTGTATGTTCGGCGCGATAAGTATCCCAAGTGGATAATACTGTGTAAGTATTGTAGCCAGGGTTACTATGATTTTTAAAGTCTGCACCCATGTAGTCGCCATTGTGGTCGTTAAACAAAGAAGGATGAATTAGCGAATGAAACATTGCAGTGTAGAATATCCGTTTATTTTTTATGTTTGATGTTTTAACTTCAATACGAGAAAGTTCTTTGTTCCATTTATCATCTGCTTGTTTTACAATTTTCTTAAAATTCCAATCAGGAATTTCAGCAACAATATTTGCTAATGCATTTTCGGAACTTACGGGCGAAATTCCTACTTTCAACTGAACAAAATCACCCTGATTAAATTCCAAAACAGCTTTTATAGCTGTCGACTGAGCTTTTTCTCCTTCAAGGGGTTTTAGATCATCGTAAAGTGTGAATTTTGCGATTGGTTTTGATGACTTTATTGCAAAGAAAACTTTTTGATTTTTTGACCAGCCTTTTGAAAACCGATAACCTTTCAGTGTGTAATCATCAATTTGTTCAAGATAGGTGTTGGTGCTTTTATCATTGACCCCTTCCTTTAGGTCGATAATAATATGTGCCTCTTTTCCCTTAGGAAACTGATATTTATGGAATCCAACCCGTTCACTTGCAGTTAATTCAACAGCAACACCATTGTCTAATTTTACCGAATAATAACCCGCTTTGGCAACTTCGTTCTTATGACTAAATGTAGTGAGATAACCGTTGTGCGGATATTCCTGCCTTCCTTTATCCAATAACACTTCGCCGGTTACAGGCATAATCAGTACATCGGAAAGATCCCCAATTCCGGTTCCGCTTAGGTGCAAATGTGAAAATCCAATAATCAGACTGTCAGAATAATTGTAGCCCGAACACCAATCCCAACCTTTAAAAATATTATTGGGACCCAGTTGTACAGCTCCGAACGGAACACTTGCTCCGACAAACACATGCCCATGTCCACCTGCACCTATCATCGGATCAACATATTGAGTGTACTTCCCTGCATAGGTCACATTCTGAATACCAATAAACAATAAAAATATAGAAGTGAATCTTATAATTGTGAATAGATTTTTCATTTGATTTTTGATTTAATTAGTTTATAGATAGTATGAGAGTAAGTATTTGTAAGAATATAAAGTCGCATTTTTAAAAATAAGAATAGAACGCGGATTTAATTCATGCAAGCATGACTGATAAGACAATGGTCGATCGAAAATCATTTCGACTTTTCGAAATTTTTATCCGTTTTTTTATCCGCTAAATCAGCGTATATCCGTGTTCTATTATTCGATTTAACTTATTATGAATATAGGACATTATTCCTTTCCAAGTACTTATTATTTCCGTTTTGGAATTTCCATTGGAAAAACAAGCCCTTTCTTCAATAATTCGGAAGCTTTCCCTGTTAGCCATAAGTAATGATCCGAAGGCAGTCCGTCCATTCCCACAAACTTGGCAACATCACTTATCGGAGGATTGTCGGTACATTTAAAAATGGCGGTTCCTTCGTTCACTTCATCAAACATAGCCACGTAAAGCATTGAAGCACCAGCATTAATTGCCGTTGACATTTGTTGCCAATAAAATTTTCCGCCCATTCGAGGAATAGATCCAGAAGGTTTCACGTCGTCAGGAAATTCAAAACGACTTAAATTATGCCAACTAAACCCGGGAGTAACACAAGGTACATAATCAACTTTATTTTCGTTACACCATTTCATATCGCTTATAATATGAGCACGGAACCGATCCATTTCATTGTGCAAAAGTGGCGTAAAACGTTGTACCATCCAAGGCAAAACAATATCGGACTTCTTGATAAGTTCATGCAAATACGGATCTGGTAAGCAATCGGCATTCAATTCGCGCCAATATGTTGGTACTCCGAGCATTACTGAACAACCACCGTAAACTGGATCATTTTTCAGAAAATCAATAAGTTGTTCAAGCCCAATATTTCGAATGTTATACGCGCGATCGGGAAATCCTACACCCCAAATTGTTACCAATGGTTTGCCCTTATGGTACAAATACATATTTGCACCTTCCCGATTTGTTACTTTCAATGAATCTACCAAGTATTTCCAATCTTCAATAATTGATGAACAATCTTCACCCGAAGCTTTCAAACCTGACAAATCGTACATAACAGCAATTGCTCGCTCGTATTTTGATGCAGCAGCAAAAGCATCTTTCAACACTTTTGTTGTTGAACTGCGTTGACGGTCAGACCTTGTCATATTGAAAAAACGTTGCATAAAAACACCATCAACACCATATTCTTTCATCCATTTGAAATGAAGATCCACAGTACTTTTGTCGGTGGAACTAAAAAAACGGGCGGTACTGCCATTGGCAAGTTTAAGACCGGTTGGATAAGTTTTTTCGTATTCACTCACATCCGGCCACATGTCGATGCGAACTTTTTTCTCATCTGGATAAAGCATACCATCTTTTGCCTCACGAAACCAACCTTGATAACCAGCCATTACTAATCCATTGTATGACATAAAATGGCTTGTGGAAGCATGTAATTGCTTTGCAAAAACATTGTCTGAGATTCCAATAAGCAGAATTGAAATAAATAGAAATTTTGCTGTAGTTTTCATTTAGAAATAGTTTATTTGGTGTATAATTAACTTTAAATCAACTCTTTTATTTTTATATTCTTAAACCAAACCTCGTTTCCATGATCCTGCAAAAGGATATTACCTTCGGCAGCATTTCCGAAATTAGGCCATACGCCATATTTGCTATTATTTACCAATGCCTGCCACATTTGCGTGTTACGTTCATATTCTACTACAAGTTTATGGTTTAAATAATGCTGTACTTTATTGCCATTCACAACAATACGGGCATTGTTAAATTCAGTTTTTCTGAAACTTTTGTCGGCTGGCGCAGCAATAAGGTCGTAAAGTGAACCAGCTGTTCTATTGCCTTTTACACCCAATTTTGCATCAGGGTGATTTTCATCGTCAAGAATCTGAAATTCGCAACCAATTGAAGAACCTTCACCTTTATTCAACTCAGTATCAACAAAGTATTTAATACCACTATTTGCACCTTCAGTAATTTTGAAATCGACACTCAACTCGAAGTTCTTGTATTTTTTCACAGTAACAATATCACCACCATTGGTCGATTCACCACCATTTGAACTTAAAACTTTCAGTAAGCCATTTTCAATTTTCCAACCATTGGCGGGGAAAGTAGTCTGTTTAGCACCACGCCAACCTTCGGTAGTTTTTCCATCCCAAAGCAATTTCCAACCCATTTTAGCCTCTTGGGCCGAAATGCTATTATCAATAGAGTTTTCTTGATAAATTGCTTTGTTCGTTAGAGTCTTAAACTTCTCAGGATTTTCTGTACAAATGCGAATATTTTTCCATTGAACAGTTTTTCCAACTTGTTCGGGCTTTTCTATTTGGTGAACCTGCAATGCAATAAATCCAGTTGCAGTCATATCATCCAACACATTAGCACATGGAACACCGTTTAGCCAAGTACGCAAACTTGTTCCCAGGGCTTCGATTCGTAATTTGTTCCATTCTCCAGCTTTGAATGCTAATTTTGAAGCGGGATTTCTATCCATTGGATAAATCCAGCCGCGGCGACCTTCATCGTAAATACCGGCACTCCAGGCACGTGGCGATGGATCAATTTCATATTGGTAACCATGAACGCGACCATTTTTGTATTCTTTAAAACTATTACTTCTGAATTGTACTCCTGAATTTAAACCTTCGTCGACCTTAAAATCCATCTCCAGAATAAAATCGCCAAACATTTTTTCAGTACATAAAAAGGTATTGGGCGTTTTCATTTTGGATGTACCTACAATAGCACCATCTTTTATTGTATACTCGGCAGCACCGTTTAAAACTTTCCAGCCGTTTAAGTCTTTACCGTTAAAAAGATTTTCCCATTTTCCTTTAGAAAATGCGCTTATTGATACGGCGATCAATAATAATAAGATTACGTTTTTTGTTTTCATTTTTTTATAAGACCTTGTCCCAATAAGGGAAAGGATAATTTAGAATTGTTTATAAACTTTCGATTTCTTGTTTTTCTTCAAATTTAGCTTGGCAAACCCTCCCGCTAAACTGTAAGTGCTTTATGTTACGTATGGTACACAATATTCCACCTTTAGGGGGCAAGTGGGCTATAATTTATAAAGATACTTCCACTCCTTACGTGGTTTAGCTCCAACCAACAATTGATTTGCCAACTGATTGTTGGTGATTTGTTTGGTTTTTGGGTCGAAAATCAATTTTGCATTCAGCTGCTGCGCCAAAACCCCCAGACAAAAAACCTGACACAATGGACCTGCTATTTCGAACGGCGAACGCGTTTTTTCCTGGCCTTTACAAGCTAAAAGAAAATTGGCATAATGATTCGATGGGCTTTTCGGCACTTCGGGCAATTTTGATTTCATCGCCAACGCTTTTTCTTCGGGGATAATCGTTAATGTGCTTCCGTGTGATCCTCCTTTGAAAGTCAACTCTTTGCTGTAAATTATTTTTCCCGGATTTAGTTTTGAAGGAACAATTTGTCCGTTGCTTGGTGCTGGAATATTAGGGTCGAGTTCCACATTGCCGTAACCCGCAGGAACTTGCGGAAGGTTGTCCATGCCGTCGTACCAGGTCACATCACATGCCGGCATATTATTGCGAGCCGGAAATTTAAACTCAATGGTAGAAGAGTAGGGGAAGAAGAATTTATTGTGACCGTTGGCATACAACATATTGACTTCGGTAGGCAAGCCCAATTCCAAAAACTCGTGAGCCGTGTCGAGGATGTGCGCTCCCCAGTCGCCCAGCGCTCCCATGCCGTAATCGTACCAACAGCGCCATTGCCCGTTGATATAATCTTTGTTGTAATCGCGGAATTGTTCTGTTCCCAACCAAGTGTCCCAATCCAATGTAGCAGGAACGGGTTCAGCCCCAGGCATACTTTTCATTTTCGGATCGAACTTGTGCCAGCGACGGGCGTTGTTCATGTGGGCCGTAATGGCAGTAACATCTTTGATAATTCCGGCTTCTTTCCATGCTTTAAACTGGAAATAATTGGCATCGGAATGTCCCTGATTACACATTTGTGTTACAACGCCGTGTTTTTTAGCTCCACGCATCATGAGTTCCACTTCGTTGAAGGTATGCGCCATGGGTTTTTCCACAAACACATGTTTGCCAAGCGACATGGCCAGCATGGTGGCCGGAAAATGGCTGAAATCGGGAATGCCAATGCAGACAGCATCGATCTTTCCCGCCATTTTGTCGAACATTTTCCGGTAATCCTGGAAGCGAGGCACATCGGGGAATTTGTTCATTATTTCCAATGTGTGTGGTGCGCCCATATCGGTGTCGCACAACGCAACGATATTGCAATGGCCTGTTTTATGCAGTTCTCTAATAATTTCTGAGGCACGGTTACCAACGCCTATACAAGCTAAATTAACTTTTTCGGAAGCTCCTACTTTTCGGGGTTTTGCATTTTTTGCCGAAAGGCTTTCTAACGATAAGCCTGATAATGCCGTTGTGGCTGTGATAACCGACAATTGGCGGAGGAAATTACGCCGTGATGATTTTGAATTGAAGTCCATATTATGTGTTTTTTACTTGTGTTTTTTGTCCTGTTGTGATTTCAATAGTCAAAAGTAGCGTTGGACTATTAATTTATACTTAATTTGGAATTAATTGGTGGTGACGGTATAGAAATAAGTTGAATAAACTTTTTCCAACTTAAGATTTTAATTGATTTTGCCTTTGGATGGGGTTCATTGCGAAAAAAGTAGTCCGACAATTTTAATCATCCGACTGCTTTAAATCCTTTTCCGATTTCAAAAGACGACTTAAAATTTATCTCTCAATATTTATCTTCTTGGTTATTGTTTGCTTATCCGAAGTAATTTTCAACAGATACAATCCCGCATGTAACTTGCTTACATCCAATTGACAATTGGAGGTGTTGCTTAGTTGCACCATTTTGAGAATCAGTATTTTTCCACTTAAATCGAAGAGCGTTAAATTTAGATTGCTCGAATTGTTGTTGGAGATATTAATATTTAGCTGATTTTGAACTGGATTCGGGTAAATCGTAACTTCGTTTTCGCTAAATTTCAAATCCTTAACCGCACTTATTTCGGTATTATAAACCTCAATGCCATCGATGCGTGTGGTTATGTTACCCGATTTTGAGTCGTAAATACGGAACCAGTTGATGGCGCTTAAATCGCAAACCCCGACTTTTGTAGAAGCACTCATTTTGAGGTCAACCAAATTCCAACCGTTTGATAATCCGGTTAATTGCCAACTGTATTCGTTTACATCAGCCCTTCCGGCACTGCCTAATTCAACGCGAATTGGACCGCATTTGCTTATATCCGACACATAATACCAGAACCGCAATGCGCCGTTAGCAACCGTTGTGCCTGAATTATATGCAGGTGAAAATACTTTCTTAAATTCGTCGAGTGTACTGCCTGTAAATTGAACACAACCCGAGCCTTGCATTTTGTCGGTTGTATTTAACGTTAATGTTTGCGATGAAGTCCAGCCTGAAAGGTTGTCGCAATCGTCCAAATAAAGCGTTCCTCGCACAGTTATGGTTGTTGAAGCTGTCTTTTCGCCAGTTTGTGTAATTGCCGAAATAGAAGCTGTTCCGGGACCAACTGCCGTAACTAATCCAACGGCATTTACGGTGGCAACTTTCGGATTGCCGGTAACCCATGTTACTTGTTTATTGTTTGCATTAGAAGGCAATACAGTTGCTGCGAGTTGATGGGTTTCGTCTTTATTAAGAGTAACAGAAGCCGGTGATGTGCTCACCGATGTTACGGGAGTAGACGTTGAATTTATTCGGGTCATGTAATTGATGTCCGGCAAGCCTGAAACAATATTTAAACGTACTGTATGAATAATATTGCTTGCAGTTGAGTAATTACCAACATCGAAAGTAGACCATAAACCAGCAGTAGAAGGCAATGAAGTGACAGCTATTACATTCCCACCCACTTCAATATTTACCGACGATAGGGCAGTAGATTTATAACGCAACTGAAATTTTGTATTGGCCAACAATGGCAAATCCCTCCATTGCAGCCATTCGCCTGCTTGTGTGTTTGTTACATTCCATCCACCTCGTAAATCGTTGCATTTTACTACGTCCAAATCTCCCATTTGTAAATAGGTTCCACCGCTGTTACCGACAGTCAAGTCAGAGTAATCGTCGCAAGCTTCTGCTTCCATTTTATAATTTTCAGGATAGGGATTTTGCGAATAAGTTCTGAGAATATTCAAGCGTTGGCTTGGATAATTGTAAAAACGATACTGACCGTTGTCGGTACTACGCCAAAGTGCAGCAAACTCGGCGGCATCGGTAAAGCCTTCCACTAAGGTTAATGCTGCTCCGGCTCTTACTGTGTTGTCGAGTCCAAACTTCAAACGCTTACCGTTGTCGGTGGTACCCATTGCCGGGTCCAGAAACCGTGTGCCATCTTCTTCATCCGGCGAACTGAAGCCGGGAACCAAACAACCTGTTTTAATCGCTTGACGAGTAACGGGGTGTGTCCAACTTTGATTGGTCCATGAATATTGGTTGTGCGACGAAAACCAGTTGTGCACTGCATCAATCGACGTTGAATTCATGAGCGAAGCATCTCTGTCGAACCAATTTCTATTAGTCACAAGATATGGATAAAAACCAAAAGTTTCAAAGCATTGTGTGCGGATATGTTGTAATATCTTTTCAATATTACCATTTCCTATATTGGTCATCCAGGTGTCTTTTACCGTCCAGAAAATTATCACCATTCGTCCATCAATTTTATAGCGTCTTTCGTCAGGAATTTTCTCGATAGCGATTTTCAGATTATAATCCCAGATGTATTTGTAATTGTTAGGATCACCAACATCGAACTTATAGGTCTGAGCAATTGACCCTGTCAAATCGTAGTTCATCCCCGAAGTCCACGAATTGGGACAATCGTCGAAAATAGCCAGTTTAAAAGAATTCACACCGCGCGTATTCATGGCGTCGATCAACAAAGGAATATGATTTGGATCGCCTGCATCCCGATCGGGTTTGCCTGGAGTTGTTCCGCGACTCAGTAAGGCAATATAATCCAAACCGGCATAATCTACCTCCTCCAC
>JBBRHJ010000003.1:0-35830 GCA_038222885.1 Bacteroidales bacterium
GAACAAAATCAGAATTCTAATTTAGTGAATATGCTGAACAAATATACTTATATTTGTGTACAGCTTGTTTCAATAATTAGATATGCAAATGTACAAATTTGTTCTTGCTAATTTATAATTTTCCAATTTTTAATTAATATTATTTTTAGCACAATAGGCTCTCGTAAGATTTATAAAATTCAAAATGAAATTCTTTATCCCAAAAACATGGAAGCATGTACTGCCATCGTTTTATCATCGAAGTATTGGGTTTTTACATCGTTCGACAGCAAAAATGCTTTCTTTAGGGGTTTGTCTAATATTTCCTCTAAATTAAAAAGATGTCGTGCATCGGTGCGGTCAACTATTTCTGCCATTTTAATTTCGAAAGCATAATAATAATCTTCAAACTCGATTAATAAATCCACTTCTTTACCATCATGCGTTCGTAGAAAACTGAATTGCAATGCCATGCCTGTATTTTTAGCTTGTTTGTAAATTTCCGACACTATTGCACTTTCAAACTCATTTCCTGTAAGTCCGCCTTGCTTTTTTAGCACCGCTCTAATAATACCCTGATCGAGATAATGAACCTTGGATGACTTTACGAGCCGCTTGTTAGGATTGCGTGACCATGCTGGAAGTGAGATAGCTTGGTAACTCATTTCAAAATAATGGATGTATCTCTGTACCGTCTTTACGCTTATTCCCAACTGTTTAGCTATCGATGACGCGTTGGTCAACGAACTTGTATTTAAAGCTAGATAGTGTTGAAGTTTGACAAAAGGTTCCAAGTCGCGGAAAGATGCCAAGTCGCGAATGTCCCTTTCGAGATAGGTACGAACGTAATTAGTTAACCATTCGTTTTTTTCGTCTTTATCTGTGTCATCGCCACTTACAGCCGGATATGCTCCGAAGTTTAAATAATGGTTGAAAGCTATCAATTTAACAGCATGTTTATCATCTAACAAAAAAGATGGTAAATAACTGATATCATTTTGTCCGGATATTTCTTGTTGAAAAATTGATGGAATTACTGGATCGTCCCAGCTTTTTGTAAGTAGCTCAGGCAAGGTAAGCGGATACAATTCAATGATTGTAGATCTTCCAGCTAAACTTTCACGCACTTTATCCATGAGTAACAGTTGACTTGAACCTAGTAAAATGTATCGAGGTTCTTCCCATTGATCGTAAGTTGCCTTAATGCTTTCAATCAATTGAGGTTCCTTCTGTACTTCATCTAAAATTGCTTTGGGATAAAGTGTTTTCCATTGGAGTGCGGTAAGGTCAGTAAATGTTTTACGCATTATAGGGTCTTCTACCGAGATATAGTTAAAATCAGGAAATATTTGACGCACCAAAGTAGTTTTTCCAGTTTGCCTTGCACCAGTCAACACTATTATACGGCCAAATTTTGATTGGCTTTTTCTAAGTATGTTGTCAATAAATTGTCTATTTCTCATTTTGGTAGCTGGTTCTATTGTTTCTATTTTCGCTTACAAATATACTCTATTTTATTCTCAATTCCAAATATTACGCCGAAAATTGGAATTATATTCCAAATATTACGCCTTAATATGGAATTGTATTCAAAATATTAGGGCTAAATACGCTGTTTTTTGTCTTGAAGTATTAGTTGTTTTGCTCAAAACGTTGTAAAAGTTTAGAGCATCCGAACTCAGCTGCGATAAAACTTTATTAAAGTAAATACTACCATCCAAGCTGTTTTTTACGCATGTAAACTAACACTCCGAACTTTTGTATCCCCTTTTTCGTCAAATTTTGGGAAGTAAAAACTAATTAATAGTACTATTTTTGCATCTATATCGTAATATTAATATTCTGAATCCGAATGCAGTATTTCAAATTAGCGTAAGCTGTATGTATTTATTTTACTTAAAGAATAATTTAACATACCAGATTCTCCATGCAGCATTAAAAAACAGTTCATTAAACCTTCTAACAATAAATACTAAACAATGAAAGAGAATACCTTAAAAAGATTTAGCTATTTGACTGTGGCCTCTCTACCCCTCATTGGAAACGCTGCAATTACAAAAGAAAACTCAATGCCCAATATTGTTATTATATGTCCTGATCAGTTTCGTCAGGAAAGCCTTGGCTTCTGGTCGAAGAACAATAATAACAAATATATTCAGGGCAAAGCCGATCCCGTTGTTACCCCAACTTTGGATAAATTAGCAAGCGAAGGTGTTGTGTTTAATCGTGTGATGAGCAATTTTCCATTAAGTAGCCCGTTTCGAGGAATGTTGCTCTCGGGCATGTATCCAGATAAAAACGGAATCACTGGTAATTGCCATAAATCAAATACTTCTGCTTTGGATAGTAATGCGGTATGCTTGAGTGATGTTTTGTTAAATTCAGGTTACGAAACTGCATATTTTGGAAAATGTCATTGGGTAAGAACTGAACCATTGTTCGACACAAATGGAACTTATATTGGAACAACAGATAAACCCGGCGGAAACTATATAAACGCTTATGACACTTATGTGCCTGTGGGTAAAAATCGACACGGATATAAGTATTTTTTTCAAACATTACGTGATACACACAAAGATCCACTCGTTTATTCAAATGATCCTGCCACTGTGAATGGGCTAAAAGACGGACAGCAATACCAACCAAAAATGTTTTCGGCAGAACTTGAATCAGGCGTTTTGATTGATTATCTGCAAAACAATAGAAACCAAAGAGATAGAAAGAAACCATTTTTTATAACATGGTCGCTTAATCCGCCACACAATCCTTGGAATGAGAAAAATACCGATATGAAGTTTTTTCCTCAATATAATCAAACTGGGAAGCCAGATTTAAATAAACTATTATTGCGTCAAAATGCAGATTCAACTGTGGGAAATTATGCTCCCTATTATTTTGCCAATGTAAGTGCAGTCGATTATTATATTGGACAAGTTCTTGACGAACTCAAGAAACAAGGGTTGGATAAAAATACAATTATTATATTCTGTTCCGATCATGGTGAAATGCTTGGAAGTCATGGGCTTACTGGCAAGAACACCCCAGAGATAGAAGCATTTAATATTCCTTTTATTGTTAAATGGGATGGAAAATTGAAGCACAGCGTGAATGATTTGATGCTTAGTACTCCAGATATTATGCCTACACTATTGGGATTGATAGGTTTGGATTCAAAAATCCCAACATCTGTTCAAGGGAAAAACTATAAATCATTTGTTTCAAATCCAACATCAAATTCTGCAAAAAAGCCAAAATCTGCCTTATATATTGGGTATCATGCCCGCGGTGTTTATACCGGTCGGTACACATTTGTGGTGAACGAGGAAAAAGGAAAACTGGCTGATGTGTTTTTGTGGGATAATGTAAAGGATCCGTATCAGTTGAATAAAATTCCAGAATCTAAAATAGAACCAAAACTTCTTCATTCGTTGAAATCAGAATTGATTAGGCTTCTAAAATCGACCGAGGACAAATGGTACACTCAAAAAATGTTTAACCAGTACTTTAATTATTGATAAAATTATGAGCAATCAGTTAAAAAGCATCTCAGTATTCTCATCGGTTTTGATGATGTCAATTCCCGTTCAAATCAATGCAAAAAAGATTGTAAAAAAGCCCAATGTGGTTTTTATCATGACCGATCAGCAATTTGCCGAAGCCATGAGTTCCCGCATGGGCAATGAATTTATCAATACTCCGAATATGGATCAATTGGCTGCAGAAGGAGTTGTCTTTTCGCGTGCTTACTGCAATAATCCATTGTCGATGCCTTCCAGGAGTTCCATGTTTAGCGGATATTATACCCACCAAACAGGAATTACTAAAAATAACAATAAAAATTCCACCGACAACGAAAAATACAAACAGGAATTACCTAATTTAGGTCAGTATTTTTATAATGCTGGCTATAAAACGGCCTATTTTGGTAAAAGTCATCTTTCATACGATGTCAATAGTCTGAAAGAATCTGGTTTTGAATTGGCAAATGAATCGGATAATGACTCTGTTGTTTCGCAAGATGCTGTTAACTACTTGAAAACTAAGTTGAAACAACCTTTTTTGATGATAGCCAGTTATACAAACCCGCATAATATTTGCGAATATGCCCGCGAAATTTCTGGTAGAACCCAAAAATATTCCTGTGGCGCAATTGCATCTCCTACTGAATCGGATGTGCTGCCTCCATTGCCCGTTAACCATAAGCCCCAACTTAATGAACCGGATGGTTTAGCTGTGTTAAGGCGTGCGTATCAAACTCAAACTGGACTTTTTCCTGTGGGTGAATTTTCTGAAAATGATTGGCGAAAATTGCGCTGGGCTTATTACCGAATGATAGAAAAAGTAGATGCTGAGATTGGATTGGTTTTAAAAGCAATCAAAGATGCTGGATTGGAAGAAAATACACTTGTAGTTTTCACTTCCGATCATGGCGAATCTGCTGGTGCTCACGGTTGGAACCAGAAAACGGTGTTGTACGAAGAATCTGTTCGAGTTCCATTTATCGTTCGATACAAAGGAAAAATTACTTCCACCAACACGGATAAATTGGTTAATACAGGAATAGATATTCTACCTACTTTAATCGATTATGCGGGTTTGAAAATTCCCAAAAACTTACCTGGTTATAGTTTGAAACCAATACTGACAGGCAAAAAACTTACAAAATGGCGTGATCATGTGGTCGTTGAAACAAATTTGGCACAAGCTACTGGATTAGTGAATGGTAAGATTCCTAATTTGGAAGCGAGAATGATTCGCACCGACATATATAAATATTGTGTTTATAGCCATGGAAAACAACGAGAATCTTTGGTTGATTTAATCAATGACCCAGGTGAGATGAATAATTTAGCTACCAATCCTGATTTTAAAAGCGTTTTAATTCAACATCGTGCTTTGTTGTTGAAATTTGGAAAAGAGCAAAATGATCCACTTGTTGCTAAATTATTAGAAAATAATGTTCAATCAATAGAATTTTAAGAATGCTCCTACTCGGGGCGCGACTTTAAGTCGCACTCCGAGTAAAACAAACAAGTATTTAAAACAAAACTTTTATGAGAATTATAACAACTACACTATTAAGCTTGCTTTTCACAATACAAGTTTTTGCACAAGCAATTGACCCTTATCAAGCAGACGCAAGTGCGCCTAGAACCATTGAGGGAATGAAACTTACTTGGAACGATGAGTTTGATGCTGCTACGCTGAACACAAACAACTGGGTTTATGAGAAGGGATTTGTCCGCAACGAGGAATTACAATGGTATCAGCAATCCAATGTAACAATTAGCAACGGACTATTGGTTATGACAGCAAAAAGAGACACCGTAGCCAATACAACTTACATCGCAGCAAGTAGCGACTGGAGATATAATAGGCAGTATGCATATTACAGTTCGGGAAGTGTAAAATCTCAGGGTAAAAAATCGTTTTTATATGGACGATTTGAGATTCGGGCTCGGATTGATACCACCAAAGGTTCATGGCCAGCTATATGGACTAAAGGCAATGTGGGTAGCTGGCCAACTTGTGGTGAAATTGATATTTTGGAATTTTATATCAGTGGAGGAAAACAGGTTTTTTTGGCCAATGTGATTTATGGAGCAAATAGTACTCAGGTTTATTATAGAGGTGCTAAAAAAGATTTGTCTTATTTTTTAGCGAAAGACCCCGATTTTGTAAAGAAATTTCATGTATGGACCGAGGTTTGGGATGAGAATTTAATCAGTTTATATTTAGATGATGAACTCATTTATTCCCGAACAGTCAGTACATCAGCAAATCCTACAGGTACTAGTCCACTCAATGGATTCCTACAACCTCATTATTTTACCTTAAATCTAGCTATTGGTGCAAATGGAGGTGATCCTGCAAAATCAGTTTTCCCTTTTAAATATGAAGTTGACTATGTACGTGTTTATCAGGTAGATCCTACTGCTACAAAACTTGTAAAAGATAACTCCAACTTGTATTTTTCACAGTCGGACAACAGTTTGAGGATACAATCGGATGACTCCGCTAACAAGTTGGTTGTTACGGATGTCATGGGACGAGTAGTATTTATTTTGGAAAACCCAAGCAAAATGGTGTCTTTGGAACAGTTAAAATCAGGTATTTATATCACGAAACTATCTATGAAAAGTGGGCAACAGTATATTCAAAAAATTAGAAAACAATAAAAAACCGCTAACCCTTAAAGGAGAATTATGCGAGTTTGTCTGCATATTTTTTTTATGATAATGTATCATAGTTCCCCTTTAGGGCTTAGGGCTAATTAAATTTATAACAATGAAAACAATTCTAAAATTTTCACCCTCCATACTCGGATTGAGTCTGACAGGTTATTTATTGGCACAAGAACCACAACGTCCAAACATAATTTACGTTTTTCCAGATCAACTCCGAAATTGTGCATTGAATTTTTGGGACGATGCAGATTTTAAAAATGCAGTGAATTTTACACCTGACCCTACGCATATTCCTAATTTGGATAAGTTTGCTCGTGAATCGGTAGTATTTAGTTCCGCACAAAGCAATTGTCCGTTAAGCAGTCCACATCGTGGCATGTTGCTCACGGGCATGTATCCTGATGGAAGTGGCGTTACACTTAATTGCAATGCAACCCGCCCTATAAGTAACTTGCGCCAAGATGCAACGGCAATCAGTGATGTGCTGTCCCAAAATGGCTACGATTGTGGATATATCGGCAAATTACATGTAGATTATCCTACTAAAAATAATCCCCAGCAGCCTGGAACTTATGTGGAAGACGACCGATTGGTTTGGGATGCTTATACGCCCAAGGAACGCCGACATGGTTTTAATTATTGGTATTCTTATGGCACTTTCGATCGACATAAAACGCCACATTACTGGGATAGCAAAGGCGAACGACACGAAATTAGAGAATGGTCGCCAAAACATGAAGCTGATAAGGCCATTGAGTATTTAAGTACAGGTCGCGATAAACAAAAACCTTTCTTTTTGGTAGTGAGCATGAATCCGCCTCACAGCCCGTATCAGTCACTCGACGATGTGATGGAAGAAGATTATAATCTATACAAAGATATTCCTTTGAATAAATTATTGATTCGTCCGAATGTGAATAAGGCATTGACCAAAAAACAACAATCTGCACCCTATTATTTTGCATCGGTAACTGGTGTTGATAGGGAGTTTGGTAGAATTTTGGAAGCAGTAAAGCAAATGGGATTGGATAAAAATACCATAGTTGTTTTCTCCTCTGATCATGGCGAAACCATGGCAAGTCATGTGGAAGATCCCAAGAATTCTCCCTACACAGAATCGATGAATGTACCCTTTATGGTGCGTTATCCTGAGAAATTAAAACCTCATGTAACGAATGTTTTACTTTCTACGCCCGATATTATGCCCACCTTATTGTCGCTTGCAGGAATGAAAAATGAAATTCCAACATCGGTTCAAGGGAATGATTTGAGTGATTTATTGAACGATAAAAACTGTCAAAAAGGAGCTCCCAAGGCAGTGCTTTATATTCAGAATGTTGATGGAGATAAGGATGCCGCAGGCTTGGTTACCAGCTATTTTCCAATAGCACGTGGCGTTAAAACCGATCGTTATACAATGTCGATTAGCATAGATCGTAAAACTAAAAAACTGAAAGAAGTTGTTTTATTTGATGATTTGAAAGATCCATATCAGATGAATAATATTTTGTATAAGGAAAATCCAAAACTATTCAAATCGCTTTGCAAACAAATGCCTGCTTTACTGAAAAAGGCAAACGATCCTTGGTACAAAGAGAGAATTCTAAATGACATTATTACTTATTAAAAAATATTTCCGAATGAAAAAAGTATTATTAATGCTGGCCATTGTGTTTTCTGCTTCGCTGTTGGCACAAACTACCCCCAAAGAGAGTGTAACTCAGAATTTCATTTTCAAAAATCTAGGTAAGGTTTCCAAGGAACCGGCATTTGCAATGAAGGGATATTGGGTTTGGTGCAGTTCGGTGGTGAAAGGTGATGATCAACTTTATCACATGTATGCATCCCGCTGGGCAGATTCATTGCTGTTCCATCCCGGTTGGATGGTGGTTTCTGAGGTAGTTCATGCCACTTCTAAAACCCCCGAGGGTCCTTATACTTTTGTCGATGTGGCCCTTCCAGCACGGGGAGCACAGTATTGGGACGGTCGCTCAACGCATAATCCAAGAATTTTACGCTACAAGAATAAATGGGTGCTTTATTATATGGGATCGACTCATCCTTTCGCTGAACCCAATGTGCGGGAATTTTCGCTGACTAGTAAATGGTGCATAGTGGGAAGAAGTAATAAACGCGTCGGTGTTGCCATTGCGGATTCGCCCAATGGTCCTTGGAAAAGATTTGATGAACCTATTTTGGATACCAAACCAGGTACTTTTTACAGCTTCCTGACCTCCAATCCCAGTCCTGTGATTGAAAAAGATGGCTCGGTATTAATGATTTTCAAAGCTCGGAGTTATGTGGGCAATGATGGTTATTCTGGTATGTGTTTTGGTTTGGCAAAAGCCCCAAATATATACAGTAAATTCAAGGTAATCAACAACGGAAAGTCTGTGCTGGGCGGTCCTGGTCAACCAGAAATTGAAGACCCTTTTTTTTGGAAAGATAAAAGCGGCTATCACATGATTTTTAAAGATCATGTTGGTAAATATACAGGAGAAAGTGGCGACGGTGTGTTGGCCAATTCCATGAATGCCATTGACTGGACTATTGATTCGTCACCCAAAGCTTACTCAAAAACGGTTACGATGGCTGACGGCTCCATCCAAAAAATGGGACAATTGGAACGTCCTTTTATATTGTTCGATAAAGAAAAACCAGCTTATATCTTCTTTGCCACCATGAATGGTCCAGGAGGTTTTGAGAATGCCACTCAATCCTGGAATATGGTGATTCCATTTAAGAAATAAGAAGCCCCCTAACCCCCCAAGGGGGGAAATTAAGACTTTTTTTTATGAAAAAGATACTATGTGTTCTATTTCTCATTACTAGTTTTATTGTTTTTTCTCAAAATAAAGCTACACCTAAGCTTTTGTATGCTGATGATTTTAAAAATGGGCTGAGTAATTGGATAACAGAATTCGAAGAACCTGCAACATCAAGTATTCAAATTGTTGATTCTAAGATGGATGTCGTTACATCAATAGGCGCAACCATGTGGTTCAATCAGAAATTAGCTGGGAATATCATGATTACTTATAAGGTGAGAATTATTGATGCTGGTGGAAAGTATGACAGAGTTTCGGATATGAATGCGTTTTGGATGGCAACAGATCCTGCCAATGAGAATATATTCTTGCGCGATGGAAATTTTAATTCCTACAACAATATGAACCTTTATTATGCAGGTGTTGGTGGGCATTACAATAAATTTACTCGTTTCAGAAAGTATCATAGTGATGGCAATAAACCAGTTTTGAAAGAATATACGGATGAAGCACATTTATTGAAAGGAAATACCGATTATGCTGTAAAAATAATTGTGAATAATGGGCGAATCCAATATTTCAGAAATGATATTCTCTTCTGGGATTTTCAAGATGAGACGCCCTATACCGAAGGATATTTTGGATTCAGAACAACCATTAGTCATCAGCAGTTTTCAAATTTCAAGGTGTTTCAACTTTAAGCTTTGAGTTTTCTTGGATAAGTGTTAGAACGCAAATTGCGCAAATAATCGCAAATTTAAGAAAGACACAAGTCTTTGATTTTAAATTATTCATTAAACATAAATTTGTGTGAATTCGCGTAATTTGTGTTCAACATTATTAGTAAAAAATATTAAATTATCAGTCATGAAAAAATATTTGTATTTGCTTATTTCTTTATTTCTTGTAACTAATTCCTTCTCTCAAAATCAAGAAGCGATATTAGCCCGAACTAATTATTTGAAGTATTATCAGACAACTCCAACAGGGACTTCCGAAAAAGTTGCAGGCGTTAAGCAGTACAGAGACTATTTCTCAAAAAGGCCTTATCGTTTGACTTCACTAAAAGCTTCACTTAGCTCATGGGAAAAGTGTTTAGAGCAGCTCAACGATGATGGGCAGTTCAAAGATTTGATAAAAACTGAAGAAAACATCAGAGCTAACAATTTATTAGACAAAAGTTTTGGATCCACCGAAAATGAAGTGGCTATTTTCTTTTCAGAAGCATATAATCGTTTGTGGAGCATTGCCGAAGCTTATCGAAAGGGGAAAGTAGATGAAAATACAATGTATTCGTCCAAAGTGCTGAAAGCAATTGTTTATTACGGAAATATCGAAATCAACCGTTCCAATGCTGCTGGTCGCTTTCATTATTCTTGTTTTGCTATGCCCACGGCAGCGGTGAATATCTATTTTGTGATGCTTAAAAAAATGGACGAAATAGAATCAGGGAAAGTGAAAGACCCAATTTTTTTGGAGGCTGCGGAAATGTTGAAAATGATAGCATTACAAGCTTGGACCCAACCTTTACGCAAAGATGATACAGATAATAACGTGGTTCAATTGGAACGCTTTCGTAATCATGTTTGGTGGGTTGGCGGAAATGCGCTTGGATATCGCTCGTTATTACCCGTGGCATTTATGTATAAATCTATTCCTATGATTGATTTATTGACCGAAGTAAGTCAGAAATGTATCAGCACCACTTCGCAAAATACCTACGAAAGTTCTTTTTGGACTGAAGGTTTAACTGCCGATGGTGCAGGATGGGGGCATGGAATGCAATGTTTGGTGTGGGGATATCCAATTGATGGGACTTCTAATGCCTTGGAATTACTGAATGTGTTGAATAAATCGCCTTGGGCTCAGAAACTTAATAAAGAAAACACCAACGCATTGATGAACTTTTTCAGAGGTTCTAACTGGTATTATTACAAAGGCTATATTTTACCCGGATTGGATCGGTACTCAATGCGTTATGAGCCTGATGCAAAGCCAATTCGTTATCAGAAAATGTTAGAAACATTACTCAGCGATTGGAAAGATTCATTTACGACCGAAGAGCAAGCTGAACTTACACAATTGAACAAAGAAGTCAGCGAACTGAATATTCTAATGAAAAAACAAGTGGATGGATTGTACAGTGGAAGCCGTTGGTTTTTCAATAATGATGACTTGATAAAGAAGAATGAGCGATATAGTATCATTGTCAATATGGCCTCGGTGCGTTGCGATGGACTTGAAAGTGCTACTAATATTGCTGATGAATATAATTTTTTCACGGCAGATGGAATGACCCTTTTTCAAAAAAGCGGTGATGAATATCGCCCTATTTTTGGTGCTTGGGACGTAACAGCCGCTCCAGGAGTTACTGCCCGCGAAGGAATGGACAAAATTAAGCCTGTAACCAACTGGCGAGGCTATTGCAGTAAATTTAACTTTGCTGGAGCTGCTACTGATGGTGGTGAAAATGCGGTAGCTGGCTTTATTTTTGAAAAAATGAATGGTTCAGATAAAAAAGGGGTGAATGATGTCAGAGCAACAAACAATGAAAATCCTAGCATTTATGGAGTTCAAGCTCATAAATCCTATTTTATGTTGGGTGATTATATGGTAGCTTTAGGTGCTGGTGTAAACAATTTACAACCCGAAATGCAAGCTAGTATTCGGACAAGCATCGACCAAACCGAAAAGCTGAATAAGGTTTATTTGCTTCAAAATGGAAAAGAACAACCCATCAAAGAAGGTGTGAATCTTTTTATTGAAAAAGGAAAGTCAGTTTGGGTGGTGCAAGAAGATAAGTTTGCTTATAGCGTGTTGCCCGAATATACTAAGAATGCCTATTTTGTAAGTGAGAATAAAAAAACGGATTGGGCTAAAATGAATATCTCCAACAATAAGATAAACGGATTACCCAAAAACGTTGATATTCTGCGACTTTGGATAGACCACGGGCAGCAAGTTGTAAATGGAACCTATGGATATGTAGTGTATGCTGGTGATGGTTTGCCAGCAAAAGAGTTGCCTTTCAAAGTCTTGCAAAACGATACTTTGGTACAAGCCATACAGAGCTGCGACCAGAAAATCACGGAAGTTGTTTTTTACAAATCCAATATAGAACTCCAAGGAGGGAAAATAAAACTAAGTGCTTCAGCTCCTTGCGTTGTGCTACTGTCAACCAAAGGAAAGAAAACAACTATTTCGGTCAATGATCCATTAATGAATTCAGCATTAAAGCATATTGATTTGAATATTAATGGGAAAATAGTTTCAGTGAATTTGCCACAGGGCGAATTGGCTGGAAAGCCCGCTACTATTACAATTGGTGAATGAAAGAAAAAGAGAGTTTTGTCAATTAGTTTGCAATACTGCAATTTTGGTACAATAGTTAGTTTTTTGTAGGTTGGTTGAAGGCTTATTTTCTGGTTATATATCAGAGAGTAAGCCTTTTTTTAAGCCTTTTATTTAGTTTTTTTTGCCAATAAATAACTATAAAAGTTGCTGTAATTTTGATTGTTATTTAGTCTTTTAATAATTGAACTTCACGAATTTAATTCTGCTTAGAATTTAGCAGTCAATAATTGTTTATTGAATCTATAATAACGTTACATTCATATTTAAACACATGAAAATCATATACATAAAGCGTGTTTAGCTATTTTCTTATAGTTCGCGCGTGTTCGAGATGAGTTGAATATTCTCAATTTCTGTACATTAAGAGGACTATTTGTGTACTATTTTATGACAACTGATGAATTTTATACCCGTATTTTTGTAAAGTCAAAAACTAATTAAATCAAACAACAATTTTAAAAAGACAGAATATGAAAAAAATTACTTTAATGCTTATTTTTGCAATGCTTACAATGTATGCAAATGCAGCAACAAAATTGTATCTTGTTGCGAATAATGGAACAACTTGGTCGGGACAAACAGCTGGGAACACGGGATTTGATGAAGTTATTCCTGTAGATTTATCAACCGCTAATGCTGGCGGGGCTTATACGTTGAATGCTTGGTTTGCAACTGCAACCTATGGTGTCGGCAATCAGATATGGGTAGCTGGAGGCACCTATTCTATTCCTGCCACTTATAGTTATGCTTCTACTAGTTTTGTTATCTATGGTGGTTTTGCCGGTACGGAAACCGCAACTGTGGGTAGAGCCAAAGGGACTAATGTATGGGATTTCACTAATGAAACCATTATTAATAGTAATTCCAGTACTACTGGTGCTTTTACAGCAGCAAGCGATAGACCATTCGCTATTTTTGATGGATTGACCATTCAAGGTTTCTCAACCGCCAATGCACTTTGGGCAAGAGCGGCTACTGTTCGTTATTGTAAATTTATCTCAAACACTTATAATGCACTTAATCTATCTACCGCTACTTCTGGTAATTCTGCTATCTGTGATGGTTGTTATTTTTATAATAATTCAGCTCTAACAGGTACAACATCATCACCGAGCTTAAACGCATCTGCGGCTGCTGGGGGCACTATAACTGTTAATAACTGTATATTTGATTCAAATAGTCAGGCAACTGGTAATAGTTCTGCGGGTGCAGGTATAAGAGCTGCAGGTGCAGGTAATACCAATATTACAAATTGTATTGTTAAGAATAATACTGCAGCAGTTGGTGGCGCATCTGGAGTTTCATTAGGTGGTGCATTAGTTTCCATGTCAAATTGCTTGATATATGGCAACACAGGTAAAGTAGGTCTTTATGCCACTGCTGGAAATGTTTACAATTGTACTCTTGTGAATAATACTACTGGTGGGGCATATATTGCTGCCGCAGGTCCTAAATTATATAATACGGTGTTTTGGGGAACTGATGGAAGTGCTACATCAGGTTCAGGATTTATTAATACTACTAGTGCTGCTGCTAGTACTTCGGTTTTTCAAAATTGTGCCTATTCAGGTGTAAATGCAATTTTTACGGGTACAATTACTCTTCCTGTAGTTTTGCCTCAGACAAACGATGGAACAGACGCTCCTTATTTTGTGGATCCAACTAACAACGATTGGCAGATCACTAATCAATCATCTTTGCTTGATAAAGGAGATGGTGCAATTGTAGGTTCTCCTACTACTGATATACTTGGAGTTGCTCGTCCACGAGGAAATGCTTTTGATATTGGTGCTTATGAGTTTAGTGGTGTATTTACTTCTGTTAAAGAAATCAACAACAATTTCGTATGTTTTGCTACTACCAATTCTGTTGAGTTACGTGGTATTACTGCTGGCGTCGAAATAAATGTTTATACAACTACCGGGGCTAAGTTATCAAGGACCAAAGCACTAAGTAGTGAAGTGTCTATACCTGTAGCTCGCGGCATCTATTTAGTTAAAGTAGCCAACAAAACTAACAAAGTGGTTGTTTGGTAATTAACAATTCTCTTCAGGGAGGATTTATAAATAGAGCCTCCCTTTACTCTTTTTCTAATAAAAATCAAATTTAAATATTTTATATCATGAAAAAACTAACTTTATTATTAGCAATTATTTGCTCGATGAGCATTTTTGCTGAACAAAAAAATGGAATAGTGTACGTAAAAGCTGGTGCCTCAGGTACTGGCACATCTTGGTCCGACGCCATGGGCGATATTCAATTGGCAATCAACGAAGCCAAAGTAGTTTCATCGGCACGTAAAGATGTATGGGTTGCAACAGGTAATTTTGTTATTACAACTTGTATTAACATGGCCGATAGTGTGAATGTATATGGTAGCTTTGTTGGAAACGAAACTACGCTTGCTGGTCGTCCCAAGGTAGCTGACGGTAAAGTATGGGATTTTGCGACTCCGACTACTTTAACTGGGAGTGGAGCACGTATAGTACAATCAGTTAGTAATCTGGATATGGAGACAGTTGTCGATGGATTTATATTGACAGGTGGAAATGGTATCGGTTCTGCAACGAGTGGTGCAGGTGGTGCAGTCTTTTTGCGTCCTAATTTTGCACTACAAAACTGTATTGTAAAAAATAATACTTCTACGAATACAGGTGGCGGAGTGAGTATGTATCCTGGTGGAACTATTCGTTATTGTCTGGTAAAAGACAATGTTCACACCACAGGTGGAAGTGGGGCAGGTGGAGTAAACGTGAATACCACTGTTGGTAATAAAGCATATATAGAAAACTGTGAAATCACGGGAAATAGTTCTACTATACGAGGTGGTGCAATCAATACCCAAGGAGCTGGTATGACATACGTTTCAAACAATAAAATTTACAATAATAAAGCAGTGGATGGAACTACTTTAAAAGGTGGTGCTGCACTTTATCTTGGTGCTGTTCAAGTTGCCAATAATTTAATTTACAACAATACTGGTGGAACTGCAGTCTATATAAACGGAGGTACTATGTATAATAATACCATCGTAAAAAATGTGGGCGGTGTTTATATGGCAGGTGGTGTAAATAAACTTTCGAATAATATTGTGTGGGGTTGTGCTACCGACGAAACAAATGTTACACCTACTAGTACGGGTGGTGCTGTAAGTACAACATTTACACTCTATAATAATGCAAATTATAATCCCGTTGCTTCGGATAAAGGATGGATTATCGCAGATAATTTTGAGTTTTCATCCAACGCTACCAATGGAGATGTTATTGATCCAAAACCGGGAACGGTTGGCAGTGGACCGAAATTCGTTAAGCCAACTAATTTTATTGGAGTGTCGCTTGATGGAGCTCAAAAACTCAACCTTGATAGTGCTAATTGGGAACTTACTTCCCTATCAGCTTGTGTAAATGCAGGAATTAATGCACCCGAAGTAACAACTGACTTTACAGGACTTGTTCGTCCACAGGGTTTCCCAATAGTAGATGCAAAACACGATATAGGTGCATACGAATTAGCATATTACACTGTTGTAGCTGGCGAAGCAACCACTGCAAAAGGCGAAATTTACGATGCGTTGGGAGTTTTGTTAGCCCCAAATTTCACAAAAGGTTATGTCAAAGGTGGTAAAATTGAACTCTTCTTTTCACCCAAAACCTCCGCACCTATTGCAAAAGCTTATTATACCATCTCTACTGATAATGGTTTGACTTTCACAGGCAGTCAAGTTGATTTTACTTCTCAAATTGATAAGGATGGTTTCTGGAAATCAACTGTACAAAATTCATTTAAAGTAAGTGTAGATTGGACTCCAACCGCTGTAAAAGCTTTGAAAGATGCTGGTATTATATGCTTTGGAACAAACAATGGTGTTCAGATACAGGGCTTAACTATCAACAAAGAAGTTAAAATTTACAATATGTCTGGTATGCAAATGAGCAAAGTAAATGCTGAGGGAACAGACTTATTCGTTCCACTTAACCGCGGTGTTTATTTTGTAGTGTTAAGCGAAGGATCTCAAAAAGTTATTGTAAGATAAAGCTACCCCAAGCCCCTGAAGGGGATATGAGTTAGTTTCATTACTTATACTTCATCATCCTTTCTTTTTACAATCCTTTCTTATCCCGCTCTTAAGCCCCTTTAGGGGTTTGGGGCGGTTGAAAAAAAACTAACCCAATTAATTTACATAATACAGCCAACACAACCCACAAGCAATGAAAACTAAATTTCAAAAAGCTCTTTTTCTGTTGCTCGGTATTTTTCTGACTCTACAAGTAGGAGCTCAGACTACAATATCCATTACCGGCACAGTACTCGATGAAACCGGACAAAGTCTTCCGGGAGTAAATATTTTAATTAAGGGTCAGGATAAAGGTACAATTACCGATCTTGACGGAAAATTTGGCATCACCGTATCCAATGCCAATGCTATTTTGGTGTTTTCTTACCTCGGTTATCAATCGCAGGAAAGAAAAGTAGAAAAAGGAAAGCCCATGGCTATTACCTTGAAAGAAGAATCTACTTCTTTGAACGAAGTAATGGTAATCGGCTATCAGGACGTTCGTAAAAAGGATTTAACGGGTTCAGTAGCCAAAGCTAACATAGGAGATATGTTGAAAGCTCCAGTAGCAAGTTTTGATCAAGCCTTGGCTGGTCGTGTGGCTGGTGTAAACGTAAGTTCAGGCGAAGGAACTCCTGGAGGTACTATGAATATTGTAATTCGTGGTAATAACTCTATTACGCAAGGCAATGGTCCACTGTATGTTATCGATGGTTTCCCAGTAGAAGATCCTACAGTAGGAAGTTCTATTAACCCTAATGATATTGAATCCTTGGATGTGTTGAAAGATGCTTCGGCAACTGCAATTTATGGTGCTCGTGGTGCCAATGGAGTTATTATTATCACTACAAAAAAAGGTACTGTAGGTGCTCCAAAAGTATCTTATGATGGTAGTTATGGTGTACAACGTGCTACACGTACCATTCCCATGATGGATGCTTACGAATTTGTACGATTGCAAACTGAAATGTATACGCCAGCTGAAATGACAGCTGCTACAGGCTATTTTAAAACTCTCGATGCTAAAACCTACGGATTAGAGGATTATCGGAATGTACCACAATTCAACTGGCAAGATTTGATTCTGCGAGATGCAGCACAGCAGAGTCATAATATCTCCTTCACTGGTGGTACTGCGGATGTGCGTTACAATGCTTCTGCTTCTTCATTCAGTCAAGATGGTATCGTTCTTGGCTCAAACTACAGCCGAATTCAAGGAAAATTGGGAACAAATATCCGTCATAAAAAATTTAATATCAGCTTAACAACTAACTTTTCACAAGCGACTACTTTAGGTAGTTCTCCATCACAATCCTCCTTTAGTGGTATGAACAACTTGTTCTATAGCGTATGGGGCTATCGTCCAGTAACACAGCCTGGTGTTGATATAAATTCATTGATGGACAATGCCAATGACCCAGGAGTTGATATGTTGAACGATTATCGTTTCAATCCAATTTTATCGTTGAATAACGAATATAGAAGCGGAGTTACTTCGTACAATCAGTATAACGGATTTGTCGAATATGAATTTATGAAGGGACTTAAATTGAAAGTTTCAGGAGGTTACACAATAGATAACAGACGAAATGAAACCTTTAACAATTCGAGAACTCGTTATGGTTCACCTATTTCTGCCGACCATGTAAATGCAACACTCTCAACCTCTCAACGTTTAACTTGGTTGAATGAAAATATTTTAACGTACCAAAAAGTATTCAAAAAAGTTCATTCCTTTAACGCGATGGGTGGTTTAACCATGCAAAGTTCAACTGCTAACGCATACAGCATGAAAACGAAAGACATTCCGAATGAATCTCTCGGAATGGCAGGTATGGGACAAGGAACACCCTCTCAGATTACGTCAGATATAGCTGAATGGAGTATGTTTTCGTATTTAGGAAGAGTAAATTACAATTACAAATCTAAGTACTACCTTACTGCATCGTTCAGAGCGGATGGTTCTTCAAAATTTCCTTCACAGAATCGGTTTGGGTATTTCCCATCCACTTCCTTTGCTTGGAATTTTATGGAGGAAGATTTTATGAAGCCTATAAGTTCGATAGTTGATAATGGTAAATTCCGTTTAAGCTGGGGACAAACCGGAAATAACCGGGTAGGTGAATATGATTATTATGCTCAACTGTTAATTATCCAAGCCAATCAGGGCAATTTTACGGGTGCATCTGATTTAACTACGGGTATTTATCCTTTTAATAATGTTGTTTCAACAGTAGGAGCTATTCCATCCAATTTACCCAACAGCTCATTGAAATGGGAAACAACCGGACAAACAAATGCTGGTGTTGATCTTAGTTTCTTGGAAGACAGAGTTAATTTCACTTTTGATTGGTACAATAAAGTTACTTCTGATTTGTTGCTCCGTGCAAGTCTTCCAGTATCCTCGGGTTTTGGTAGTGCCCTCAAAAATATTGGAAAAGTACAAAATCAAGGTATTGAGTTTACGGTAAACACAACCAATATTAAGACTAAGAAATTCAACTGGACAACTAACTTTAATATTTCATTTAATAAAAATAAAGTGCTTGAACTAACCGAGAATCAGCTTACTATGTTGAGCAATGCTCCTTTTGATCAGCAGTTCTCATCCTCCAACTATATTGCTAAAGTTGGTTATCCTATTGGTATGATGTATGGATATATCTACCAAGGAACCTACAAAGTAGAGGAATTTGATAACCTTGGTTCCGTTTATACGCTGAAACCTGGAGTGGCTCGTTACACATCGGAAAATTCAACTAAACCAGGATATCCAAAGTATGCTGATTTGAATAAAGATGGTATAGTGGATTCGAATGACCAAACCATGATTGGTCGTGGTGATCCAATTCATACCGGTGGTTTTACCAATAACTTTGAATATGCTGGATTCGATTTAAGTATCTTCCTTCAATGGTCTTATGGTGCAAATTTATTAAATGCCAATAGATTGTTGTTTGAAAGTGGTAGAAAGACTAAAGAATTGAATCAGTTTGCTTCTTATTCAGACCGTTGGACGTTCGACAACCAAACTAGTGATATACCCACAGTGAGTAATTCATCGTCAAACAACCTTTTCTCATCCCGTGTTATTGAAGATGGATCCTATTTGCGTTTGAAAACAATTTCTTTAGGATACAGCCTTTCAAAAGACGTATTAAAGAAACTAAAAGTTTCAAAAGTACGTGCTTATGTTACAGCTCAGAATTTATTCACATTCACAAATTACAGTGGGTACGATCCTGAAGTTTCTATCAGAAATTCGGCATTGACCCCAGGATTGGACTTTTCATCTTATCCACGTGCAGCATCTATGAACGTTGGGATTAATGTAGGTTTTTAACTTTTAAACTCATATAGAAAAATGAAATCAATAAAATTCATATCAATAATAAGTATAGCACTGTTGTTTTGGAGTTCTTGTTCAGATTTTTTGGACAAAGTTCCTCATTCATTAACTCCGGAAACATATTTCAATACTGAAGCGGAGCTACAGCTTTTCCTTACTGGAGTTTACGCTCCTATAAATAGTGAACGTTTCTATGGAAACGACTATCCGCTGGCCAATACCGGTGGTGACGATCTAGGTTTTTACCAACGTAACCCAGGTGTAGTTGGAATTGTATGCAACAATGCCAATAGTTCTAATCCACAAGTAACTACCTTTTGGAGAGTTCTTTATGATGGAATTAATCGTGCCAATATGTTAATCGAAAATGCCGATAGAAATACAGCTATTCCTCAAGCAACACGTGATCGTTTCAAAGCTGAGGCGCTATTTCTACGTTCGTTTTATTATTTCAATTTGGTTCAAGGCTGGGGTGATGTACCACTTCATTTAACGGCAACTAACTCAGTAGAAGGTTTAAATACGCCTCGAACTTCGAAACAAGTTATTTACGATCAAATTATCAAAGATATTATTTCAACCATTCCTAAACTTAAACCTTCTACTGCTTATCCTCACACAGGTGCGGTAACTCAGTCGGCAGCTCAGGGTGTGTTGGCACGTATCTACTTATTCCGTGCTGGCGAAAATAAACGTGATGCTGATGTAGGTTTCCCAACTACCAATACTGATGACTCAATTAAGGCTTATTTTACGCATGCTCGTGATTGGGCAGTGAAAGTAAAAGAAAGTGCTATTCATGGTTTAGTGAAACCTTACAGTCAGGTATTTGCCGATATTTGTTCGGATAAATACAACAGTACGGGTGTACGTGAAAGTATTTGGGAAGCTGAAATGGCTGGAAATAGATTGACTGCTGAGCAAGCAGCTGGTCGAATTGGCAATGTAATTGGTTTTGGATCTACAAGTGATTTTTCAACTGTTGCTGCATTCCAGAATCTAAAAGGAATGGCTAATCCAGGTTACAGTTACAAGTTCATTTATGCGTCGCTTAAATTATATGAGATGTACGAATCGGAAGGTGATACTGCACGCGGTAACTGGAATATTACACCTTATGAATATACTTATGCTGCAACTGGTGATAAAGGAGTAAGTGGACGTAATTATTACTTTGGTAAAAAACCAGCCAACCTTACTACTGTAGAAGGATATCCATGTACTGTGGGAACAGAAGCTCAAGCTGCAAATAAGACACGATGTTCTGCTAAATATCGTCGAGAATTGGAAGCGATTGCACCAAAGAATAAAAATTATACGTCAATTAATTTCCCTATTTTACGATACAGTGATGTATTGTTGATGATAGCCGAAGCTGATAATGAAATCAACACATCACCTACTCCTTTAGCGTACGAATGTCTTGATGCAGTACGTGTAAGGGCAAATATTCTACCTAAAACTGGCAGTGGATTAACCAAAAACCAATTCCGAGATGTAATTAAGAAAGAGCGTGCCATGGAATTTTGCTTCGAAGCCACTCGTCGTTGGGATTTGATTCGTTGGGGTGATTTTTATCAGAACATGAATGGAATGGAAGCTTATGTAAACCAAGAAGGTTGGAATTCGACCCACAGATATGCATTAGCTTATTATAAAGTTTCTAAATCATATAACTATTTTCCTATTCCAGATATGGAAATGGCTGTTAACAAGTCAATTACGCAAAATAATCCAGGTTGGTAATTCATTCAATTAATAATTGATAATTAAAAATTTAAAATATGAAATTTAATATATTAACTGCCATAGCATCTGTTCTAATTTTGTTTTCATCCTGTGAAAGCGAACTTGAACAAGAACTTATATTTGATGTAAGTGTGGCTCCAGCTACAGCTGTTCAAATAGGCGACACTGTAGTAACTGCTCCCAAAGGAACTACTTTACAGTTTGACTTTAAAGGTGAACCTGATTTTATCTCTTTCTCTTTTGATAGATTCAACCATACCAAATCAATGTTGACATTCAGTACACAACCTGCTTGGGGCACGCATATTGAGAATACTTTGAACGTCTTTCTGTTCGAGACTTCCGATACCTTATTGTTGAACAATCCAACCAAAGATGCAGAAACAATAACAAATCGTAAATGGAAAGACATTACGTCACAATGTAATTTGTCAACAGCTGCTAATACTACTAAAAAGGCAAGTGTTTCGTTGAACGAATATCGGGGGAAAAAAGTATGTCTTGCCTTCCGTTACAAAACTGATTTTGAAGCTGATTGGCAACCCACATGGATAATTAGCAATTTGCAGATAAACGATACGGTAATCAACTCGGGAGTCAAGGCTGCAAGCACATTTGCAGCCACCATGGGTTTCAGTCCATTTGATATGTTGAATTTAACTGCACCCTACCTATCGCAAGACCTTGCAGGTGTATGGAACCTGGCAAATTCTACAGCCTTACAAATTAAGAGAACGGCTGCTAATAATCCTTTAAATACAGATTGGTTAATTAGTAAACCTATCGAAATTGTAGCAGGAGTACATACATTATCAGCAGTTAATTTCGTTAAAAACACTACGAAAACAGTAGAATCATATTCGTATAAGTTTGACGTTCCAGGTGAGTATGTAATTACTTTCTTTGCTTCAAATGCAAATTATAAACGCGAGATTAGTACTGAACGCAAAATAAAGGTAATCGTAACAGAGTAAATGTAGTTTCTTTATTGTAATCAAAATTATAGTTCTTTTCATTCCTTACCAAAATTCTTTGGGAAGGAATGATTAAGCAAACGTACAAGAGATAGTGCTTAGTGATTAATGGTTAATATAGTCACATAAGAAAGTATCCCGAATTCAATCCTAAATGTTTCAATTGTAAATTTCTTCATCATGCGTCCAACCCTCATCCTATTTTTTAGCTTGTTTAGCTTTCTGCTATCTGCTCAAAACTACAGTTTTGAAGGTGGAACCTATGCGCCTTTCAGTGCTACTAATGCTGAGTTATCGCTAGTTCAGGCTCCTTACAAGGATGGAATTAATGCGTTGGAGTGGAAGTGGACTGCCATGTCGGAGTTGAAAGTAGATTATGCAGTTACGCACAAAAATTTTCGCGATGGAGTCATTTTTTGGATATACAATGAAATTCCAAGTACAAATCCGCTGAAAGCAGCGTATAGAGATGCAAATAATAATGTCCAATATTCATTTGAATTTGGACTTAACTACAAAGGCTGGCGAATTTGTCGGATTGGAAGTAAATATATGAAAGGCTCAAAACAAGTGAGCAGTAATCTGAAACTTCATTTACTTAGTCCGACTGGCGTTTCTATCGGTCGCTTGTTTATCGATCGGTTTTCGTTTGTGGCAGATGTCGATTATCAAAATGCACCCGATGCTCAACAGCCTCAAAATACCGACATTGCCTATATCACTCACTGGAGTTCATTGTGGAAATGGGAAAGTACGCTCAATTATGCCCAACCACAATTGGCAAGATTATCTGCATCGCAAACTGAAGCACTGAACAAAACTGAGCAAACTATTGCAACTCTTATTCCGGTTTCAGCCAATACTTCCCTAATCACCAATGCAAAAAGCATATTTACAAGTGCTGGTATTAAACGGTTGGGGAATTTTATTATTGGTTCGCCTTTGGTAGTAAATCACGATAGTAAAACTGGTGATATTGATTTTGCGAAATTAGGAACAATGCTGATGGGATTAGCACAAGATGCTGTTTTCAACAATAACAATGCTTCACGTGATAACTTTCTATTAGTTTGGGATTATGCAATTAATCAAGGATTTACATGGGGAAGTGCGATGGGAAATAACCATCATTATGGATACGAAATTCGTGATATTTTCAAAGCAACTTTTCTTATGCGTAACGAACTGAAAGCTGCTGGAAAAATTCAAGTTGTAGCTGACGCATTAGCTTACTGGAGCGGTTTGGCAGAATCAAGAACAACACTCGATTTAACACGTGATGGATTAGTGGACAGCTGGAACACTTTGCTTTTCGAACGACTTATCTCAGCCATGTTAATTCCAACCGATACCCAAAGTTATCGTGCAGTAGAATCGCTCGTGGCTTGGACTGAATCATCGTTGGCTTTTACGCCTGGTAATATGGGTGGAATCAAGCCTGATGGTGCTGTGTTTCATCATGCTGGACATTATCCGGCTTATGCTACGGGTGGTTTGGCGGGTTTAGGAACATTTATGGCTGCCATTCAACCCGGAGGTTTTAAAATCTCTGTAGATGCTCGCAGAAATATGTCGAATGCACTTTTTGCAATGTCGTATTATACTAATTTCAAAGATTGGACTATTGGGTTATCAGGTCGGCATCCTCATGCAGGTGCTATCAATAATGGAGTTGTAGAGGCTTTTGCAACCTTGGCTTTAATGGGCGGAATTGATAAACCAGAAGACAGTTACGATAAAAAATTAGCTGCAGAATTCTTGCGTCTCGATACTGAAAACAATCCACTCAGAAATAAATTCACTGGATTATCCGCGGCTAACACGCCAGAAGGTTTTTTCGTAATGAATCATGCTGCATTGGGCGTGCATCGTGTTGGAAACTCAATGGTGAGCATCAAGGGATATAATTCGGATGTTTGGGGGTCGGAAATATATACAAATGACAACCGGTATGGACGATACCAAAGTTATGGTGCTGTGGAAATTTTGAACGGTGGCTCTCCTGTTTCGCGTACCGAAAGCAGGTTTAGCGAAAATGGCTGGGATTGGAATCGCTTGCCAGGAACAACTACTATTCATTTGCCGCTTAATTTGCTCGAAAGTCCTTCAACCGCCACTTTGATGGCTCGTTCGGAAGAAGATTTTGCTGGAGCATCGTCGCTTCTCGGACAATTTGGTGTTTTCGGCATGAAACTGAAAGAAAAGAATGATATTAACAATACGAATTACACACCGGATTTTACAGCTCGGAAATCTGTTTTCGCTTTTGGTAAAAGATTGATTTGCATTGGTACTGACATTAGTAATTCGAACAGTACTTATACTACCGAAACTACTTTGTTTCAAAATGCCATTAAAAACAGCAGTGAAGAAATTGCTGTAAATGGCACTGCTGTAAATATCGCTAATTATAACTTCGACAGTGGACAAGCTCAACAACCAACAGTAATAAGTGATGTGAATGCTAATTATTATCGGATTTCTGAACGTAACAAATTGATAATAAGTGGAGGAGGACAAATCTCAGCGCATAATAAGACCAAAGCGGAAACCCGTGGAAATTTTGTAACTGCCCGTATCAATCACGGTCAAGCGCCTGTGAATGCCAATTACGAATACATGATTATGTTGAAACCAACTCCAATAGAGCGAATAGCATGGACATCGGATCCAAAATATAAGGTTTTACAGGCTGACCGGATAGCTCATATTGTGTATGACGAAGTTTCAGGTGTCAATGCGTATGTGTGTTTTGAACCAACAAATCCTACCGAAGGTATTGTAAAAGGCGTTCAGGAAGAAACTTTGTTGATGTACAAAAAAGAGGCTGATGGCAGTTTGAAAATGAGTGTTTGCGACCCATCACTCCATTTGCCGGTTAAAACAAAGAATAGTGAACCTACCTACATGCAAGGTTTGGCCGTTAGTAAACTTATTCTAATTGAAGGAAAATGGGAAGTTGGCGATGCCAATAGTAACTTAGAACTTTCTTATCAAAATGAAAATACAAAATTACTTGTAAATTGTAAATTAGGCTTGCCGGTGGAATTTACTCTTACACCTAAAGCAACTTCAGTTCAAGATATAAGTAAAAATAAAATAATTATATCAAAACAAGCTAATTCTGTGATAGTTAATGGTGCTACCGAATATGTGGCTTTGTACACTACCTTAGGTCGCATGATTGATGAGAAAAACTATAACTCAGCATCTAAAATATTTCATGTAACTCCAAATAATTTTTACTTGATTTCGGGGAGAATGACTAATCAAACTACATTTATTAAAAAAATATTATTATGACTATGAAACACAATCACTTAATCTACATATTGTTACTAAGTTTATTTAGCAACATATCACATGCTCAGACTTATAATTTCGAAAGTGCTACAATTCCTGCTGAGTGGGTCTCAGGAACTGGGTCTTCCTTGAGTATCACTAACGACCACTTTAAAGAAGGTATTCGCAGCATATACTGGGAAAGTACCGGTAAAAGTTCACTGACAGTTAATTTTACAGCCTTCACAGCTTCCACTGGCAATTCTGCATTTATGCAGATTTACACCCCCGAAATTACAAATGACACCTTGATAGTAGAGTTTTTATATAACAATTCGGCAAAGAAAACTGCCAATTATCTCTTAAATTATAAAGGATGGGCAGAGTTTAATAGGGCTTATACTGAATATGCATCTTATTCTTCTTCAAGCATAAATGCCGTTCGTTTTACGCTGAAACCCACTGCAAATAGTACAAGAAAAATATATTTTGATGATGTGAGGTTTAATCAGTCTACTGTTGCATCTCGCATTCCAGGGAGTCAGTGGATACTTGACAGACTGTATTTTACTACCAATTATACACAATTAGACTTTTTTGCTAATACCCCTGATATTCCTCTAACACAGCCGACTACAAGTGAATTGCTTGGTTTAAATTCATTGCGTAATACCTTGAAACGAGTACCTGCATCGAATTCAAGCATACTAACTGCTGCTAAAATTTTTACAACCGGTTTGGGAATTACACGAAATGCCGACGGAACTATAAAAGGTAAAATTATGGATATGTCGGCAACAGCATTGACAACCACCGGTGTAACCGATTATGTGACGAAATTAGAAGCGTTGGCTGCGGCTGCGTTAACAGATCCGACTAACAACTTACCAATATTCAATGATTTATTGGATCACCTTATCGACCAAGGTTTTGCCGAAGGGGTGAGTTTCACACTTAAATCAAATGACTATACCCCATCACGCACGATACCTTCTAAACTCCTGAACATACTTCCGGCCTGTACGCCCGACCGAAAAATAGAAGTGCTTAAACTTGCTCGATGGATTTCATTCTATGGAATGATTCACGAATCGCAAAGCAGGTATTTGTCAAAATTAGAGTCTGATGTGATTTATCTTTTCACTCCTCACATTACTGCCATTGCACTTTTCCAAACCGATGATGCAGTAGCGGTACGTGAAATGAAGGCTGTGAAACGTTTTCTTGATAGACATACTGAGTATGCTCCAGGAGGAGATGATATTTTAAAACCAGATGGAACTGGATTTCATCATGGTACGCATTACAATAATTATATGTATTCTTATAAAACATGGACGGAATATATGTATTATTTCAAATGTACTCAATACAAAATAGCGACAGATTCCTATCTACGATTCAAAAAAGCGGTGTTGGCCGTTTATAAAATGGCAACCATGGACGTTAACAATGGGGATACTCGCTTTTTTGCCAATTCCTTATCTGGCCGGAATCCTTATGGAGCAGGAGGTGTAAATATCCAATTTTCCAAAGCCTTGTTTGAGCAATTAATTGAGGTGGGAAATGATTGTCTTGGAACTCCAGATACTGAGTTACAAGCAGCGTATAATTATTTCTTTAATTCTACAAAATATTCTGTTCCAGCCAAAAATTACGAAGGTTTTTATCAATTCAACTATAGCCCCATTGGTGTTTATCGCAAAGCCAATTGGGTAGCCACTATGCGTGCACCGACTACTGAATTTTTTGGAGCCGAAATATACAGTGCAACTAATCGTTTCGGTCGTTATCAAAGTCATGGATCATTAGAGATTATGTACAACGGCTCCTTGGTTACAAGTGGACTTCCAAGCAACTCAACTGGAGGCGGATGGGATTGGAATGTGGTGCCAGGAGCAACTACTGTTCATTATACTTCGTGGCCAGAAATGATGCCCAACAAGAATACGATAGATCGTTTTGACCAATACACGAAAACAAAAAATTTCTCAGGAGCACTTTCTTGGGGCGATTGTGGAGTGTTTGCCACAGATTTTGATCAGATAGATACTTGGGGAGGTCAAAAATTTACAGCTACCAATTTAGTTTTCAAAAAATCGGTATTTGCTTTCGATAATATTCTGATAAGCTTGGGCAGTAACATCACTTCTTCGGGAACTTATGATGCAAGCATGATTACTGCAACTAATTTGTTTCAGAGTATTTCGACTGGAAATCTGATATTGAATGGTTCTACAATTACCAAACCAAATACAACTACTATTTCCACAACTGATGATAATTGGTTGATTACAGCTCAGGGAACAGGTTATTTTATTCCCAAAGGAAATGATCCAATTGAGATAAGATATAACGACCAAACAACGCCTAAAGATGATGGATCGGATTATTTAACACCAGCTACAAGCTCTTCGGCAGCAAAAGCCTATTTGAATCATGGTGTAAAACCGAGTACAAAATCGTATTCATTTGTCGTTGTACCGTCTACTAATACTACTGCTATGCAAACATTGGCTACACAAATGGCAAATGGTGGCGGTAGTGTTTATCAAATTCAAAGTCAAACTGGTAATTTACATGCATTGACCTATAAACCCACAAATACAACTGCTTACACATTTTTTGGAGCATCGTCTAACCTGACTTTTGGTATTGTTAAATCTGCTACTGCCGAACATTTGCTTATGCACCGGCCTGATGCACAAACAGGAAGGCAGTATTTTGCAGCCACTAATCCGAATCTAAAACCAATCTCTGATGCAACTTATGGCTGGAGATCAAGTTCTTCGCAAACTACTTTAACAATTAAAGGCGAATGGTTAGCACTAGAAGAAGTTCAAGGAGTTCAGTTCCAAACACCAGCCAATGGCGAAACCCAACTTACTTTAACATTTAATGACGGTGAACCAATCTATTTTACTCTTAAAAGTAAAGATGATACCGCGCTAAAAAGTACTGAAGAGAATTTTTTTTCTTTTACTCCCAATGCCAATGAGTTGTTAATTAGAACTCTAACCAATAATAATGGAAAAACAAAAATTAATATTTTCAATCAGATAGGCCAAATTGTTTATAAACAAGAACTTCAGCCAAACGAAAATACTATTTCAATTCCACTTCAAAACTTTAAAACTGCTATTTACATCTGTAAAGCAGAAAGTCCGAATGGAACTCAAACTTTTAAATGGATAAAAAATTAACAAAATAATAATTTGAACAATGAAAATTCAACTACTGACCATTGGATTAGGGCTTATGCTGCTTACTGGATGCAATAAAGCCACTGTCGATTCTCAAGCCGATTTTATTGCGGATAATGTAGCATTTGCCGAGCAGCAAATTGGTTACCAAGTGAAACTTATCGAAAATTCCGGGCAAATACTGAATCCTCGAACGATTAAATGTGATAAGATTCAGTACATTGATTACGAAGATTGGACAAGTGGATTTTTCCCTGGTACAATCTGGTATATGTACGAACTAACTGGTGCCGAAAAATGGAAAAATTTAGCTATCAAATATACCGAACATCTCGATTCTGCTCAATATCTTACGAATCATCACGATATTGGTTTTATTATAGAATCGAGCTATGGCAACGGTTTACGCCTTACCGATAACGAAAAATATAAAGCTGTAATTATCGAAGCAGCCAAATCTCTTTCCACTCGTTTCCGTCCAAGTGCAGGAGTTATTCAGTCCTGGGACGAAAATAAGGGTTGGCAAGGTACTCGTGGTTGGATGTGTCCAGTAATCATTGATAATATGATGAATTTACGATTGCTTTTTGATGCAACAAAATTCTCAGGCGATTCAACTTATGCCAAGATTGCTATCAGCCATGCCGATAAAACCATGGAAAATCATTTTCGTGCCGATAATAGTTGTTATCATGTAATCGATTATGATAAAGTGAAAGGCGGTGTTCGAAGTAAAGTTACAGCGCAGGGCTACTCAGATGAATCAGCTTGGGCTCGCGGGCAGGCTTGGGCTTTATATGGTTTTATGGATTGCTATCGCGAAACTAAAGACCCTCGTTATTTGAAACAAGTGGAAAAAGTGTACGATTTCATATTTGGGAATAAGAATATGCCTACTGATTTAGTTCCTTATTGGGATTTTGACGCACCTAATATTCCTAACGAACCACGTGATGCTTCAACTGCTGCTATTGTAGCCTCAGCACTTTATCAACTCAGTACACTTGGAAAACCTGAATACAAAGTAACTGCTGACAAGATAATGAATTCACTTGCAAGTCCAGCTTATTCAGCTATCGTGGGGACAAATGGGAACTTCCTTTTAATGCACTCTGTGGGTAGTATTCCTCATGATAATGAAATTGACGTTCCACTGAACTACGCTGATTATTATTACTTGGAAGCTCTTGCGTTGAAAAAAACAATTGAAAAGAAATAAATCTATAACATTTGTAAAACTCTGAAACCCTCAAAAGTCATTCTCACAAAAAACTTTATGAGGGTTTTATACAATAGCGACGGTTTCGCTACTATCTTAGCTGACATACAAAGCGAAGCCGTCGTTTACAGTTGTAAATACTTAATTAACAATTCACTAAATTTGTATTCAATGAAAATCACTATAAAATCACTTACAGTCTATATATGCTTGATAGCTAGCTTAATGCTTCAGGCACAGCCCAAACAGTTCAATAATCCGAAAATTTTGTCATTCGAAAATAGTGTTGCCCCAGCAGAGGGAGATGCAAATTCTCAACTTTCGGTAAACAATGAGCACTTTAAACACTTGACCTCAAGTTTGAATTGGAAATGGAATGCTCCTGCAGCTCAGTGGAGTATAAAGCAGCCGATTGATTATAAATTACATGATAAGAATAGCAAAGATAACTTTGTTTCAACCTTTGTTTTTTGGATATATGCTAAAAGTCCACTTAAAGATGCAAAATTAAAAGTGGAGTTTCTGAAAAATGGTCGTGTATGTTCATTTTTTGAATATGGCTTGGATTTTAGCGGTTGGCGTGGTTCATGGATTGCTTTCGACCGTGATATGCAAGGGAAACCCGAAGTAGGCATGGACGAAATGCGAATTACCGCACCGAATATCGCATCTGGTGAATTATTGTTCGATCATATTATGTTGGCTTCTTTGCAGGATATTCGTCAGCATACTCCTGATTTACAAGCTCCTTATATCAATCCAAATACTCAAAACCATTGGTTAGTGTTGTTACAATCTTGGAATTTAAAATTTGATCTTCCAACTCCTTCGGCTGTTTCTGCTTCGGAGCAAAAAAGTGTGGAGGAAATTCAAAATCGATTAACTGATTATTTATTAGAAGGTAAAAAAGCAACTGCCTTAACTGTTCTTACTGATGCCGTAAACGCTTATGAAATTCGTGAGAATGCCGATGGTACGGTGAATGGATTGCCTGTTTTTCCTGACCGTTTTGGTGAAACTTATGAATATTTGGGTGCAGAAAATTATAAAGTGTTATTTAATAATTCCATGGGTACTGCTATTACTACTGAATTAATGCTCAGAATGGCAGTTTCCTACCATAAGACTAAAAACGAGAAAGAAAAAGGATCCATTGGAAACCTTTTTGTTTTATTGATGCGTCATTTTCTCGATCAAGGTTTCCAAGCGGGCAGTGCATTAGGTACATTACACCATCTAGGATATAATTTTAAAGATTTTTATACGGCTGCTTTTTTGATGAAGAATGTTCTTGTGGAAGCCAAATTAGGAGAACAAGTACAACAATCGATGGAATGGTTTTCAGGAACTGGTGAGCTGAAAACAAAACCTAAAAAGCCTGGAATGGATATTGACACCTTCAATACCAACCTCATAGCCCGACTGACCAGCATACTTATGATGAGCGATTCCCCTGAGAAAACCCGCTATTTACAAGCTTTTACACGTTGGATAGACAATGGACTTTTATTCACCGAAGGAACGGATGGTTCATTCAAACACGATGGATCAATTTTCCATCATCGGGCAAATTATCCAGCTTATGCCATTGGTGGTCTCGAAGGTGCCGTTTTAGCCAATTATTTGATGTATAAAACCGATTTTCAACCGAACCCAACTGGTCGTGAACACTTAAAAGCAGCATTAATAGCCATGCGTAATTATTGCAATCTACAAACTTGGCCATTAGCGATTTCAGGTCGCCATCCCGATGGAAAAGGTCATTTAATTCCAGAACATTTTGCCTTAATGGCTTTGACTGGAACGCCCGATTATTCTAGCAAAATTGACAAAGAACTTGCAGCAGCCTATTTACGATTGGAAACCAAAGCAACGACAAAATTTACTAAGAAATTCACAAGCGATGGAATACAAGCTGAAAGCTCACCTACTGGTAATTGGAGTTACAACTATTCTTGTCTTAATGTGCATCGACGCGACAATTGGTTGGTTGCTTCCAAGGGTTTTAGTCGATATTTGTGGGCTAGCGAAATCTATGTTGGAGCAAATCATTACGGTCGTTATCTGAGCCATGGAAGCTTACAGATTCTGGCCACGGGTGATCCAATTTCAAGTATTGGGGCTGGGTTTAATGATAAAGGCTGGGACTGGAATCACTTTCCAGGTACCACCGCTGCTGTGTTGCCCATGAAAGAACTTCGAGGTGAAGTGAATAATGTAGATTCTGTATCAGGTTTCGAAGAAATGTTGTTGTCAGACGAATCTTATGCTGGTAGCCTTTCATCTCAGAATAAACAAGGAATTTTTGCCATGAAATTGCACGAAAATCCCAAATACAACGGTTCACTTTATGCTCGTAAATCCTATTTCTTCTTTGATAATCGGGTCGTAGCGTTGGGTTCTGGAGTTCGTTCTGCTTTACCTGAGAAGGAAGTTCACACTACCTTATTTCAAGTTTATTTGCCAACTCCCGAAACTAATATTGTTGTAAATAAACAACAAATTTCGCAATTCCCATTTAATCAAACACTCAGTAAAGGAAATAATTATCTCTCGGATGGATTAAACAACTGGTTTTTTGTAAAAAGCGGAAAAGTAGAAGTGAGTAAATCACCACAGAACTCGCGGGACAAAATAACCGATGCGCCCACTCAGAATAATTTTGCATTGGCTGCTATCAATCATGGCGCTGCCCCTAAAAATGGAGATTACGAATATATGGTATTGGTTCAACCCAAAGCCAATGAATTGAATACAACAGTTAAAGCTTTTGGTTCAACAAATAAAATGCCTTATGTAGTATTACAAAAAGATTCATTTGCTCATATTGTAAAAGATAAAACCACAAATTCAGTTGGTTATGCACTTTTTGAAGCAGGCAAACTCAAGATTAAAGCTGATGTTTTGTCGGTAGACAAAGCTTGTATGCTGATGACCAAAAAATTAGCATCCGACCGTATGGTTTTAAGTGTGTGCGATCCTGATTTGAATTTTTATCAAGGCAAAGCAGATGAAAAGTTTGATGACAATGGCAAATACATCGAAAGAAGTGTGTATGCAAGGACGTGGAAAGACAATGAGTCGAAAGCATCTGAATTAGAAGTTCAAATTGCTGGAAAATGGAAATTGGAAAATAATTCAGAATACATTTCAATTGTGAGTGTTGTGAATAACATTACAACATTGAAAGTAAAAACTCAACACGCTTTTACAAGAGAAATTGTTATGAAAAAACGTTGAGATAATCAATTCCAAATAGGTCGACAAAACTAACAACTCCCTTAAAACTCAGTGGGCTCTACTTACTCGTACAATTTCTACACATTTCATATTGCTTCCGATTTTTGAGTATTGACCCTCTGAAATCGGAAGCTTTTTTATTGTGCCAAGTGGACGCAAAACTATCTGTGCCAACATTTCCAAAACTATGTTCTGAATCTTTGTCGAAACAGCAAGGAACTAAATCGCCTTTTGAATTGATGACAGCCCCAGTCCATAAACGCAAACAACGGTTAGGTAATTCACTTTTAATGTGGTATTTACCATCTTCTTCCAATTTGTAGCGGGCATATTTCTCAATTGAAGTAAGTAGCGGGTGTCCATTTTCAAAATCATACAATTGGGCAGTTTTGAATACAATTCTTTCCACTTTTAGTTCCTTTGCCAAGGCTCGCATGTCGTCAAGTTGATGTTCATTAGTCTTGAATACCACAAACTGAATCTCGATAATTGGAGTTACTGATTTGAATTTCTGTTTCCATTCCTGTACATATTTCACGCCATCAATCGCTTTCTGAAGTTTGCCTCCAACTCTATACTTTTCGTACACTTCCTGCGTGCTTCCATCTATTGAAATGATAAGTTTATCCAAACCCGAAAGAACCAAACTTTTGGCAAATTCAGGGTTTAAAGACTGTGCATTGGTCGATGTAGATGTGTAAATCTTGTTTTGGTGAGCGTAGTTAATATAGCTACTTACATTTTTATTAAGCAATGGTTCCCCTTGAAAATAAAAAATTACGTGCAGCAATTTGGATTTTAATTCATCGATGGTTTTTCTGAAAGTTGCTTCGTTTAATTGAATGGCATTTTTCGGATTCTCATGTCTTAGTCCCACAGGGCATTCCGGACATTGAAGTTGGCAAACATTGGTAGGTTCTACCGAAATAAATGCAGGTAGTAAATGTGTCTTGAAAAGTGGTTTTGAAACAGAAAAACGGTAGGAGAGATATAATTGAAAATAATTAGATACTTTACGGAACGATAAAAATCGAAGTAAATGAAGTAAATATTTTAATTTGAGCAACATTTAAAAAAATGTAGATTGTAAATGTTTAAATTGTCAATTCTTCTATGGTCAAGATTACTTAATAATTTTTACAGTCAGACAAAATCGACTGACTGTAAAAATATCATTTTATATTTTCTTGAATTGATTACCAAGTGGCATTTTAAACTCTATCAACGCGTACTGCATTCAAGCCTTTTAATCCTCTTTCAACCTCAAAACTTACTGCATCACCCTCTTTGATAGGTTTCAAAAGTGCTTTCACGTGTACGAAGAATTTTTCCTGTGTTCCATTTTCTTTGATAAATCCAAATCCTTTGGAATCGTCATAGAAGTCAACTTTTCCTAAGCGTACGGTTGGGACATCTACTTCCTCTCTGCGAGCAACGCCGATTTCGATGGTCGAAGCATCAATCTTTCTCTTTTTTGTTGGATCTGGCGGAGTGTCTGAAAGATTGCCATTTTCATCGACATACGCTATCATACTGTCCAATCCACCTTCAGAAGGATTCGATTTTCTTTCTTCTTTCTTTTGAAGCTTATCTTTTCTTTTTTTTAAACGTTTTTTTTCGTTCTCTTGTTTAATAAATGAATTTTGAGATTTTGCCATTCAATTCTATATGTTTTATTTTAATTAATTATTCTGATATACAATATATTATATGATTACTAATCGAAAAACCTAAGTTTTAATTAGGTTGATATTATTGCTAATTACCCCAGACTAATCAAAAAACTTTTTTCGGCTACAAAGATATTAAAAATTAATCATTTATAAGGTCTTATTGTCTGTGTATTATTTTTTTAGCTAACTATTTTATTATCAAAACCTAAGTCTTGCTTATTTCTCTAATTGATTTTTCTGCTAAGCTTCATTTAACATTAAGTGTATTTAAGTTTTATGAATAGAGTTTTACTAACATTGTTCGCATTTTTATCTACTTTTGTGTTTCTGATAAATCGAAATCAGTTAAGTTTCAATATATTTATATCGTAAACAGAATTCCATGTCCAAAACTATATTATTCAATCCCTTATCAATGCCGACCTATGTAATGGCTAAGCCTGTAGGTTCCATTTGTAACTTAAATTGTAGTTATTGCTACTATCTCGAAAAGGAAAATCTCTACGGAAATCGTAAAACCTTTCACATGAGCGATGACACACTCGAAAAATATATCAAGAGTTATATTGACTCTCAGCCAGTTCCTGAAGTGCTTTTTACGTGGCACGGAGGCGAAACCTTATTGCGTGATTTGTCATTCTATCGTAAAGTAATAGCCTTGCAAAAAAAATATGGAAGAGGTCGGAAAATTGATAATTCACTGCAAACGAACGGTACTTTACTGAACGATGATTGGTGTAAATTTTTCAAAGAAAATAATTTCCTAATTGGTATTTCTATCGATGGACCAGA
>JBBRHJ010000004.1:0-35741 GCA_038222885.1 Bacteroidales bacterium
AAACAAATTTCTTTGTTCATATATATAGTTGCCATAAAAACTCATCTGCTCTTCCCAAATCTCGAACAGTGAATCATCAGTTATGTTTTCGAGCTTCAGCAACGCATTTCGCTGTTTCAACGCATTGTTGTATTGCAATAAATTGAGTAGATATGTTTTATTATATTGCGAAATGACGCCATCGATAAATTTCCTGCGTTCTTCACTTCCATCAGCTATCAGCCCTGAATCACTTGGTGAAACCATTACCAAGGGCAACAATCCAATATGATCTGAAAGTCGTTCGTATTCCTTTTTATTCCGCTTGAATTGTTTCTTTTGTCGGCGTTTTAAACCACAATAAATATTTTCGGGTGTATCGTTTACTTCATAATTTCCCTGAATCATGAAAAATTCAGCATCGTGTAGAATATTCTGTGAATCTATTGGGTTTGAATGACTTTTGCAAAAGGAGAGATAATATATAATGTCCAACAGATTAGTTTTCCCCATCCCATTATCGCCAATAAAACAGTTGATTTTAGGCGAAAAATGTAATTCAGCTTCCGGAATATTTTTGTAATTCAGTATGGATAGGGAGTTTAGACGCATGAATCTGTTTGATTTTGTTAGTTGCAAATATAGATAAAAACTAGCTATTATTTGAGGATATTATAAATGAAGTTGGAATTCGGTTATTTGTTCTCAGTATTATTATGTGTTTTATTGGATTAATAGTACTTTTGCACTCAAATAAATTTTTCAACATGAAAGTAAATGAAATATCAAAATTTATCTATCCTGTTTTAGCATTATTCTGTTTTTTTCCATTCATCTCACCACCACTGGCATTAACTATCGGGTTAGTTTTTGCTCTTACTTTTGGTTCACCATTCCCTAAATTCAATAAAAAAACCTCTAAATATTTATTGCAAGTCTCTGTTGTTGGGTTGGGTTTTGGCATGCACCTCCAGGAAGCAATTAAAGCGGGTGGTGATGGAATAATTTTTACAGTTTTTTCGGTCGTAAGTGTAATGGTTTTAGGTATTTGGCTTGGAAAGAAATTAAAAGTTGATAATGTTTCATCTTATTTAATTAGTTCAGGGACTGCTATTTGCGGTGGGAGTGCTATTGCGGCTGTGGGGCCTGTAGCTAAAGCAAACGACGGACAAATGTCAGTATCATTGGCAACGATATTTGTATTGAATGCTGTTGCATTGTTCATTTTTCCAGTGATGGGACATTGGTTCGCACTTTCTCAAACTCAGTTTGGAATGTGGGCGGCTATAGCCATTCATGATACAAGTTCTGTTGTTGGAGCAGCTTCTACTTTTGGTGAAGAGGCTTTAAAAGTTGCAACAACAGTAAAACTGACCCGTGCCTTATGGATTATTCCATTGAGTATTTTTACTGCTTTCTATTTCAAATCTGGTGAGAAAAAGATTTCAATTCCTTGGTTTATCTTCTTATTTATTTTAGCCATGATTGTGAATTCTATTTTCAACTTGCCGGAACAATTAACTTCTGCAATCGTTTCCGTTTCAAAACAGGCATTAGCAGTTACACTTTTCTTTATTGGAGCAAGTTTATCGAGATCAACGCTTCGCTCAGTGGGCGTTAAACCATTGGTTCTTGGTGTTATACTTTGGTTCTTTATTGCGGTAATTAGTTTCGCATTTATATACTTTTTGTACTAATGAAACAGAGAATTTTTTATGTACTCATTATTTTATGTTTGGCATTATTGTCATGCGATAATAAACATAAAAAAGATACTGTCTCTGATATGGATGATAATTCTAATTATCACTCAGAAGGCATTATAGTTGATTGTGATTATACTTTTTCCGAAGCAATTGCTGGTATTGAAATACCATACAATATTGTAAATCAATTGGTTCTTATAAATGTAAAGTATTATTCAATGGATGGTAAAATTCATCGTGGTCAGTTGCTGACTAATAAGCTTATAGCCGATGATTTATCCGAAATTTTTGAATTTATTTTGCGAGAAAAAGTTCCTATCGGTAAGGTAATTCCTGTTGTAAAATACAACTGGAACGATAAGTTGTCCATGGAGGACAATAATTCTTACAGTTTTTGTTATCGCGACGTAAGTTACTCCAAACATTCCAAAGGAATGGCTATCGACCTGAACCCACGCCTAAATCCTGTGCGATGGCGTAAGGAATACTCATATAGGAAAGATATGCCTGAAAATGGTACTTACAATCCCGAAGTGCTAGGAACATTCACACCTGAACATCCTCTCGTATTGAAATTTAAATCCTTAGGTTTTAAGTGGGGACGACATTTTAAACGAAATATGGATGATCACCACTTCCATAAGTAATACTTTCTCACTGTTTTAATAATTGTAAATTACTGTTGTTTTGATATTATTTTTTGTACTTTTGCAATAGATTTTCAAAATAATACTCACTTCTCTTACAATTTATTTTAAGCATAACATATTATGGCAAAACTGACCAAAGAAGACGCATTGCGTTATCACTCAGAGGGCAAACCTGGAAAAATTGAAGTTGTCCCTACAAAACCTTATAGTTCTCAACGCGATTTATCATTAGCATATTCACCTGGCGTTGCAGAGCCTTGTCTCGAAATAGAGAAAAATCCGGATGCAGCCTACGAATACACAACTAAAGGTAATTTAGTGGCTGTAATTTCAAATGGAACAGCTGTGTTGGGTCTGGGTAATATTGGTGCTTTGGCCGGAAAACCAGTAATGGAGGGTAAAGGTTTATTATTTAAAATTTTTGCAGGTATCGATGTGTTTGATATAGAGGTTAATGAGACAGATCCTGAAAAATTTATTCAGGTGGTCAAAGCCATTGCACCCACTTTTGGTGGAATAAATTTGGAGGATATCAAGGCTCCAGAATGCTTCGAAATAGAGGAAAAACTTAAAAAAGAATTAGATATTCCAATCATGCACGATGATCAGCATGGGACGGCTATTATTTCATCGGCAGGATTGATTAATGCCCTCGAATTGGTTGATAAAAAAATTGAAGAGGTTAAGATTGTTGTAAATGGAGCTGGGGCTGCTGCAAATTCTTGTACACAATTGTATATGATGTTGGGTGCAAAGCTCGAAAATATTGTGATGGTTGATTCAAAAGGCGTTATAAATACCCAACGAACAGACCTGAACGACCGCAAAAAACCATTTGCAACAACGCGTAAAATTACTACACTAGCTGAGGCAGTTAAGAATTCTGATGTGTTTCTTGGACTTTCAGTTGCTGGGGTTTTATCCAAGGAAATGGTACAGTCGATGAATGCAAATCCAATTGTTTTTGCATTAGCCAATCCAAATCCTGAGATTTCGTACAGCGATGCAATTGCAGCTCGCAAGGATATAATTTTTGCCACCGGTCGGTCTGATCATCCTAACCAAATTAATAATGTTATCGGATTTCCTTACATTTTTAGAGGGGCATTGGATGTTAGAGCCAAATGTATTAACGAAGAAATGAAGGTGGCAGCCGTTAAAGCAATTGCTGATCTAACCAAAAAAGCTGTACCCGATGTTGTAAATGCAGCTTATGGGTTGAAACGTTTGAGTTTTGGTACTGATTATATTATCCCCAAACCACTCGATCCCCGACTACTCACAATTGTGGCTCCAGCCGTGGCAAAGGCCGCTATGGAATCGGGAGTTGCTCGGAAATCTATTACTGATTGGGACGAATATAGCAATAAATTGATGGCTATGATGGGTCATGACAATAAAATGTTACGTCGTTTTTATGAAACAGCTCGTTCTAATCCTAAACGTGTAGTCTTCTCAGAATCAAATCATATTAATATGATTAAAGCTGCCGAAGCCGCTTTGGCCGAAGGTATTTGTTTTCCTATATTATTGGGTAACGAAGAAAAAATTGCCAACATTGCTGCTGAAAATCATATTGACTTAACCGGGATTGAAATCGTAAATCTTCGACATGATAGGGAAGAGGATCGTAGGATGAAATTTGCTAAGAAATTAGCCGAAAAGCGGAATCGCGAAGGTATGACTTTGGACGAAGCCTACGAAAAGATGTATGAAAGAAATTATTTTGGAATGATGATGGTGGAAGTTGGTGATGCCGATGCACTGATTACTGGCGTTTATACCAAATATGCCGATTCTGTTCAAGCTGCCAAAGAAGTTATAGGTATTCGCGATGGATTGAAACACATTGCTGCCATGCACATTCTGAACACCAAAAAAGGTACGTTTTTCCTTGCCGATACTTTATTTAATCGCCATCCAACTACCGAAACGCTTATTGATGTAGCCAAATTGACTTATAATACAGTTAAATTTTTCAATCACGAACCTGTAATGGCAATGCTTTCGTATTCCAATTTTGGATCGGATAAACAAGGAAGTCCCGCAAGCGTTCATGAAGTAATCAATACTTTGCACGAAAATTATCCTGAAATGGTGATTGATGGTGAAATGCAAGTTACTTTTGCTTTGGATAAAGAGCTAAGGGATAAAAAGTTTCCTTTTTCGAAATTAGCAGGAAAAGATGTGAACACCTTGATTTTCCCTAATTTAAGTTCTGCAAATACTGCCTACAAAATGCTGATTGAAATGGGATTGGCTGAATCTGTTGGACCAATACAAATGGGCTTAAATAAACCAATTCATATTCTCGATGTTGAAAGTTCAGTTCGTGATATTGTCAACATGACAGCAATCGCAGTTCTCGATGCCATGGTTGAAGAGCAAAAAGATTGGAACAAACGCTTGGAAAATAGTTGAAAAAGTCTTGACACCGAATAGCTCTAAGCAGAAGAAAATATGATTTAAATCACTTTAGATAAAATGCCATAATAATGTTTATAGATTATTACAAAATACTTGAAATAGCTAAAACAGCAACACCAGAGCAAATAAAAAAAGCTTACCGGAAGTTAGCCAGAAAGTATCATCCCGATTTGAATCCTAATAATAAAGAAGCTAAACAAAGTTTTCAGCAAGTCAATGAAGCTAATGAAGTGCTGAGTGACCCAGAAAAGCGTAAGAAATACGACCAACACGGGAAAGATTGGCAACATGCCGATGATATTGAGAATATGCAACGAAATCAGCAACAAACCACAAATTCCAGTAGACAATCGTATTCAGGGTCACCATCTGGAAGTGATTTTTCAGATTTCTTTGAGTCGATGTTTGGCGGATCTACAAGCGGAAATAGGAGCAGGGCATCAAAATTTAGAGGTCAAGATTTTAATGCCGAATTACATTTAAGTCTGATAGATGCCTATGAAACTCACAAACGAACTTTAACTGTAAACGATAATAATATAAGAATCACAATCCCTGCTGGTGTTGAAAATGGACAAACAATAAAAATTTCAGGTCATGGTGGACAAGGAGTAAATGGCGGCCCGAATGGCGACTTCTACATTACATTTTCAATTGCAAATCATCCTAGATTTAAGCGTTTGGGTAATGATTTACACTGCACAATTGATCTAGATTTTTACACTGCTATTTTGGGTGGCGAAATTACGATAGACACTTTAAAAGGAAAAGTCAAATTGAAGGTCAAACCCGAAACCCAAAATGGAAGTAAAATAAAATTGAAAGAAAAAGGATTCCCAGTATATAAGGAGGAAGGGCGATTTGGAGATTTATACATCACTTATTCCATTAAAATCCCAACCAATTTAACTGATAAACAAAAGGAACTATTTACTGAATTATCGAAAATTAAATCTTAAAATTACACTTATGCATATAGAAAATTTAATATCTGAAAGTGAATTCTGTGCAAACCATAATATTGAGATTTCATTCATTCGATCTATACAAGAATTCGGCTTAATAGAAATTACAAGGATTGAAGAAACAGGATATATTCATGAAGACCAATTACAAGAATTGGAGCGGATTGTGTGTTTATATTATGAGTTGGATATTAATTTGGAAGGAATTGATAGCATCTTTAATTTGTTAAAAAGAATAACTCACATGCAGGATGAAATTACAAATCTCAAAAATAGACTTCGATTTTATGAGCTGAATACTAAGAAAGCCAGCAACTAATCTACTTTGTAACTAATGGGGGACAAAACGCATTATTTTAAGAATTTCTCAATTACGGTAAGTCCAGAAAAATAAGAATGTACAATCGACATACTCCATTTGTAATTTTGGAGTACAGAGTGTAAACTTGGAGTAAGTTTCCTGTTTATGGAATTTTCGACTTCCCGCAAGGCAGGACTATTTTACCTTAGGCTTCTTTTTCCTTTTTTCTCCCCTATTTTAAATTTTTTTCTAACTTTGCATAAAAAAAAAGAAGATGAAACTAATTGCTATGCCTTTCACTGTCCTTGCTTATGCTTGGTTTTTACTGTTACTTATCATTTTTGATCCAATACAGCGGATTTGTCTCAGGGTTTTTGGTTATCAGGCACACAAAGTAAGTGTGGACGTTCTTAATTTCTTTTTGTCGAAAACTTTATGGTTTTTGTTGTCGAGTGCTCAATGTTACAACCGAGAATTAATCCCGGAAGGTAAGCCTCTAATTTTTGTTGCCAATCATCAAGGAACTTTCGATATTGTAGGTATGGCGTGGTATCTTCGCAAATTTCATCCTAAGTTTGTGAGTAAAATTGAATTGGGTAAACACATTCCAAGCATTACATACAATCTGAAATACGGTGGTTCGGTGCTTATTGACCGCAAAGATCCGCGACAAGCATTACCGTTATTGAAACAAATGGGCGAATATATTCAGCAACACAATCGTTCCACTATTATTTACCCCGAAGGAACACGCACCCGCGATGGTAAACCCAAAGAATTTGCACCTAACGGATTAAAGCTATTATGTAAATATGCTCCAGATGCGTATGTAGTTCCTCTAACAATTAATAAGTCCTGTAAAGTGTTTTAGTATGGTAATTTCCCATTAGGTATTTTGAACAAGCTTACTTATACTATACATCAGCCGATCGAAGTTAAAAGTATGGATTTCAATACATTATTCAAGATTACAGAAAGGTCGATTAAAGAACATATTCTTACAGTGGATTAATTTTCTGTTTTGCCAAATTTATAAAACAAAAAAAATATGAAATTACTCGGAAATATTATCTGGTTCGTATTTGGGGGAATTGTAATTTCCTTAGAATATTTTATTTCAAGTATATTGCTGATGATTACCATTGTAGGAATTCCGTTTGGGATTCAAACTATGAAATTGGCTGTGTTCGCATTGTGGCCTTTTGGTAGTAAAGTGGTTGATGCTGAAAGCAGTTCGGGTTGTTTGTCGTCTATTATGAATATTATTTGGATATTGATTGGAGGAATTTGGATTGCACTTTCTCATTTGGTTTTCGGTATTCTTTTCGCCATCACCATCATCGGAATTCCATTCGCCAAACAACATTTTAAATTAGCAGGATTAGCACTTACTCCTTTTGGAAAAGACATCGTATAAAATCATTTGATTATGAAGATCTTATTTATAGGTGGTACTGGCGTTTTGAGTGGAGCTTGTTCCGAATTGGCTGTTTTAAAAGGTTTCGATTTGTATCATCTAAACAGAGGAATTAGTACAGAATTACGCAATATACAAGGCGTAAAAACCCTTTATTCCGATATTCGCAATGAAGAACAAACAAAAAAAGCATTGGAAAATAATATTTTCGATGTGGTTGTTAATTTTATTGCTTATGAACCCGCTCATATTCAACAAGATATTGAGATGTTACGTGGGAAAATAAAACAGTACATTTTTATCAGTACTGCTTCGGCCTATCAGGTTCCTGAACATTTGCCTGTAACGGAAGAAACTCCCTTGGATAATCCGTATTGGGAGTATTCCAGAAAAAAAATCGCTTGCGAAGAAATGTTGAAACATGCGTATTCAGACAGTGGTTTCCCATACACAATAGTTCGGCCATCACATACTTATGATAAAACGAAAATCCCAGCCATTGGAGGTTATACGGTTTTACATCGCATGTTGAAAGGTTTGCCAGTGATTCTACCTGGCGATGGAACTTCCATTTGGACACTCACTTATCATGCCGATTTTGCTGTGGGATTGGTTGGTTTGCTCGGGAATTATAAAGCTATCAATGAATGCTTTCATATCACTTCGGACGAATGGCTCAGTTGGAATAATATATACAATATATTAGCTTCAGAACTCGGCGTTAAGGCGCAGGTTGTGCATATTCCTTCCGATATTATTTCGCTATACAATCAAGAAGTTGGTGACGGATTGTTGGGTGATAAGGCACACAGTATGATTTTCGACAATTCAAAAATTAGACGTTTTGTTCCTGAATTTCAGCCAGCAGTAAAACTGAAAGAGGGTGCAAAGGAAGTTGTTAAATACTACAAAGAGAATACAGCAGCACTTGAAGTTGATAAGAACATAAATGACTTTATGGATAAAATCATCTCCGATTTCTCAAAATTCAAAGCAAGCTGCAATAGATAATTTTCTTAAAAATAGTCCTCTTACTCTCAACATAGTAAAGATACCTAAAAGGCAATAGGTAGAACTTCTTAATAAATTTAGGCTCACCTTTTTATACAAAAAACTCCTTTGTAAGATATTACAAAGGAGTCAGTTTATGTATTGTGAAATGCTTTATTCGTAAGCACCCATTTTGAGCATATTAATTTCGCGTTCGTTTAGGAAGCGATATTTGCCACGTTGTATATTCTTTTTGGTCAAGCCTGCAAAGTAAACTCTGTCGAGTCTAATTACTTTGTAACCCAATTTTTCAAAGATACGACGAACAACTCTATTTTGTCCTGAGTGAATTTCGATACCTACTTGTTTTGGATCACCTTCTTTTACATATTCCAATGCATCAGCAGCAATTAATCCATCATCTAAAGTAACGCCTTGCAAAACCGCTTCAAAGTCAGCCTTCTCAAGTGCTTTATCTAAAGCTACGTGATAAATTTTCTTCTTGTCGTATTTCGGATGGGTAAGTTTTGAAGCTAAGTCGCCATCGTTGGTCAGTAAAATTACACCTGTTGTATTTCTGTCCAATCTTCCTACTGGATAGATTCGTTCGCTACAAGCATTTTTAACTAAATCGAGTACTGTTAGTCTATCGTGCGTATCTTCCGAAGTGGTTACACAATCTTTAGGCTTATTCAGTAATAAATATACTTTCTTTTCGGAACGTACTAACTGGTTGTGAAACATTACTTTATCATCGTGCATCACTTTCACTCCTAATTCTGACACTACTACTCCATTCACAGAAATCACACCTGCTTGAATATATTCATCTGCTTCGCGTCGTGAACAAATCCCAGCATTGGCCAAAAATTTATTCAAACGAATTGGTTGTGTCAAATCAACTGTGTTTTTACGGAATTCAGCCTGTTTTTTCTGGCTGTATTTTGCATTCGGGTCGTAATCATCACTTTTTCTAAGCGGTTTACGAAATGTAACACCTTCATTATCATATCTTGTTTCAACAAAAGTGCTTGGAGTAAGTTCACCAGGTTTTTTGAAACTTAGTTTTTCTCCATTAGAGCCGCCATCGTTTGAGTCGTATGATTTTTTGAATGGTTTACCGAATTGATTGTTATCTCTACTTGGGTAAGGTCTTCTTTCTCCATAATCCTGATCGCTTTCCTTGTTTTCGTAGGGTTTCCGGTTGTATGAAGTATTACTTCCTCCTCTATTTTCGTATGGTTTACGTTCGCCAAAGCTTGAGTTTCCTCTATTTTCATAAGGTTTACGTTCACCGTTGCTTGAGTTTCCTCTATTTTCGTACTGAAGTTTTTCTCCAAAAGTTGGCTTTCATAAGCGACTTTAGTAGGGTTTGCGTTCGCCACTGCTTGAGTTTTCCCTATTTTCGTATGGTTTACGCTCGCCACCGTCTGTGTTTCCTCGGCTCTCATAAGGTTTGCGCTCTCCATAGCTTGAGTTTCCTCTATTTTCATAAGGCTTTCTTTCGCCACCACCTGTGTTTCCTCTATTCTCATAAGGTTTACGTTCGCCAGAACTACTATTTCCTCTATTCTCGTAAGGTTTGCGATCTCCATTAGTTGAATTTCCTCTGTTTTCATAAGGCTTACGATCGCCATAGCTTGAGTTTCCTCTGTTCTCGTAAGGTTTACGGTCGCTAAAATTAGATTGGTTTGGATCTCTTTTCTTAAAATCAAGTTTGTCACCACGATTATCACCACGATTATCATCTCGTTTTTCAGTTCTACTATCTGAATGAGGTTTATCAAAACTCTTTTTTGCAGCACCACGGGTGCCTTTTAAAATTGATTTTACATCTCGTTTTTCAAACGATTTACCATCACGGCCGGCACCAGAGTTCGAATTTGATTTCGAGTTTCCTTGCCATTTGTCATTCCTTGTCATTTTGTTTGGATATAGTTTTTATATTGGGCTGCAAAGTTCGCATTTTTTCCCGAATAATCAGCATATTTTAATACAAATGAACTAAAATAGACCAATTTAATGGAATTAGTTTCAAACAATAGCTTTTCTGATGTATATAATTGAGTTCTAAATGGGAACTGCCAAATTTTCGGTATGTGGTACTTGGCTGTATGCATGTTAATTTCTTAATATAATCATACACATCATTTTATTAGTTACAGTATTTCTAAGTCTGAGTTTTAAGATTAATAAAATGCTTATACAATTTTAGTCTTTTTGAAAACCCAAAATCTCTGTAAAGTAAAATTAAAGGCAATTGATACGAATAAATCTATAATGATACGACTGATTTTATAATCTAATTTCAAATATGTAGTAATTATATAAGTACCAAGCGATTTGAGGGTAATACTGTTGATTACCACAAGTATAAATCGCATTAGTTGCTGCGACCAAGAATTTTTATAAGCTTCGTTTTTAGAACGAAATGTCCAAGTTTTATTTAAACTAAAGTTGATAATAGCTCCTATAATTCCACCAATGACTATGCTTATAGTATAATGTACATGAAAAACTTCGGTGAAAAAAATCATTATAAAATAATCTGTAATTCCACCTATAAAGGCCGACAATTGTGCTTTTAAAAAAACAATCAGATTGTCAATTATTTTTTTTAGAGTGTTCTTTTTCAATAATGTCATATTGGTCGCCTATTTTTAATAATTTTATTGTGTCAATTAAGTTTGTAACCAATAAGATGGCTGTAACTAGGGATGAAGCATAAAGTATTGATCCTGGTAATAAAACTTCGAGAATAAAAATGATCGAAAGAACAATTCTAACTTCTGTAGGTCCAAAAAGTCCTGAGTCAATTGAATATTTTCCTGTAATTTTATATCGAACGGTAGTGGTTATCATTTCCCAACCATAGAGTACTACAAATCCAAATCCAATTATTTCCCATGGTCCATCTACATAAACCACAAATCCTAAACCCATTAGCACAATTCCTAACCAATCAATAGTAATATCCAAGGCGTAACCATACCACTTACGTGCTTTGTTCCGATAATAAGCAATTCTGCCATCGAGTGAATCGCCAAACCAGCTTATGGCAAAACCCAATACTCCAAGCAATAAATAAATAGGTTGGAAGTATGCGGCTAATATAAAACTCACAAAAATAAGTATGTTTCCAAGAAATCCAATTCCCGTCAGCATATCCGAACTGATCCAGTTAGGAATTCGTTGTACTAGAAATGCAATTGTGAATTGTTCAGGTCCACGTAAAATATTAGTGCGTTCTCTGTCAGTAGAAATTGTTTTTTTTACAATTCTAATCGATTCAAGTTTGGTTGCTACCATGATCTATTTAGATTAAATATTGAAATTGTGTTCTGATTAATAATACTTTAACTAAAATTGTAAGTGTTATGATTATTTTTATTCCCTTTTTTTAATTTGTCTACTTTCTAATACACTAGAATCAGATAAGCTCCCAGAATCCTAGAAGAAAGCAATTCACTATTCCAACATAGGAACTTAAATTGGTATCGGATGCCAATATCTACAAAATTAGGGAATGAGTCTTTCAGAATTTCTTTTTTTACTTTCGGTTGAGATACCAGTAACTTCAATGTATTTAACGATTACTGACATGCCCATTCCGTTTTCTTCTGTTTTTATAAAAATCCTCTCAAGTTCAGTTTTTTGATTATTAATCTTCATAAAAGCTTTGTAATCGTCTAAATTTATTCTCTCTAAATTTATTTTCAATTTTCCTATCTTCTTATTAACTAACAAATAGGAAGTGTTCGTTTTATTCGTTGGAATACATTTAAGACCAAAGATCATTCGTTGAAGCCCAGTTAGATTGGCTTTTTGGCTATTCTCCTCATATCTAATCCAATGTAATTTAACGGGATTGATAGTGTCTAATGTGTTGTCTTTCATTCTGTTCAATTCAAAAACGATAGTATTTCTATTGAAAGTACGTTGAAGATAAAACAGCATATCTTTGTTCTTAGCAGGCACGGGATAGGAAGTCTGTGCCTGAATAAAACCTATATTGGAACTTAATATTAATCCAAGAAGAACAAGAAACCTAATAATATTGTAGTTTTTCATTTTCATTCAGAACCTATTGATTTTTTATTCTTCTTAATCTCCCTTTTTTCTTTCATTCTATCCACCACATAATAAACCATTGGAACTAAATAAACCGTCAGAATCATTGACGAAAGCAATCCACCAATTATTACCCAAGCCAAACCATTTTTCCATTCGCTGGCTGTTCCTTTTGCCATGGCAATCGGCATCATACCAATAGCCATCGCCAATGTGGTCATTAAAATTGGACGCATACGTTCTTTGCTGGCCAAAATTATGGCTTCTTTGTAATGCATTCCTTTCGCTTTTAGTTGATTGGTGAAATCTACAATAAGGATAGCGTTTTTGGTGACTAGTCCCATCAACATGATTAATCCAAGCTGAGCAAACAATGTTAAATTATTCATTGATAAGTTCAATGCCAGAAATGCTCCGATAATTGCCATTGGAATTGCAAATAAGGCCACGAGCGGATAAATATAGCTATCGTAAAGGGCAATCATAATCAGATAAATAAGAATAAATGAGATAAGCAATACTGAACCCAAAGCGCCAAAACTCTCATTTTGTGTCTTGATGTCTGCTCCCCAAGTTAATTTCACGCCATCAGGTAATGCAGCTGTTTTTAAATAAGTGATTGCATCATCGGCCATTGTACCTGACGGACGACCAAAGGATTCGGAAGTTAGCGTTACTGAGGGTTGTCTGTCTAATCTTTCAAGCAAGGACGGTGAATTGGATTGTATAACATCCGCAAATTGCGAAACTTCAATCGGCAGATTCATAGGATTTACAATGGAAAGCCTTTGCACATCTTCAAAGTTTTTTCTATCAAAATCATCCAACCAAATACGAACCGGATATTCAGTTCCATTTTCGGTTAAAGTGGCATCGTCGTTTCCAGTAAATGCTGTTCTTAGATTCAATCCCACATAAGCAGTTGTCAATCCCAATCGTTGCATTTTGTCTTTATTGGGCACAACCATATATTCTGGGCTTCCAGCTTCTACGGAGAGTCTCACATTATCAGCTCCTGGAATCTTTTCGATAGCCGCTTTGAGTTCGTTGCCAGTTTTCATAACTAAATTTACATTATTTCCACTCAAAGTCATTTTGATAGGAGCTTGTTTGGGCAATAATCCCAGCACAGCCATAGAGAAACTCACACTTGGGAATTGTTTTTTAAGTTCCTCGCGAAGGGATTTCATAAATGCTTCTGTCTTGATACTCCGTTCTTTTTCAGGTTTTAACTGAATAGTAAATTCTGATAAATTGGAAGAACCAACACCTAAACTTCCCATTCCAGTACTTGGACCCGCAATATTGCTGAAAAGCGTTGAAACTTCATCTTGTTGTAGAATAAAATTCTCTACTTCCTGCGATCTGATATTATTTTCCTGAACTGTTGTGTTTTTATCATATTCTAAGTGCAATCTAAATTTTCCTTGATCGCCTGTCGACATCATTTCTTTACCAATAATGCCTTGTTTCATCATCACTCCTGTCATTGCCAAAAGGAAAACTACGAACAATGTAAAGACCATTTTATGACGAAGCACCCACTCCAATTGTCGTCCATACCATTCGATAAATGTTTTTAATTGTTCTTCAAACCATAATAAAAAACGATTTACGAAATTAGTAGGTTGCAAATCATCTTTTTTACCTACACGCGAAGCCAACCACGGTACCAATGTAAATCCAACCAATAAACTGGTCAGTGTAGAGGTAATCACTACGATAGCAAATTGTTTAAGCATATCGCCCACAAATACTTGCAGGAATAGAATCGGCAGGAATACGACTACATCGACCAAGGTAATAGAAATGGCGGAAAAACCAATTTCCATACGACCATCCATCGAAGCTGTCCGCTTTTCTTTTCCCATGTCTAAATGTCGCTGAATGTTTTCGAGCACCACAATCGCATCATCCACCAAAATCCCGATAATCAAGGACATGGCAAGCAAAGTCATTAAGTTTAAGGTGAAACCCAAGAGCCACATTACAGCAAAAGCGGTAATCAAGGAGGTTGGAATAGCAATCAGAACGATCAATGAATTTCGGTAACTTCTTAAAAATAGAAACATTACCAGGGAAACTAGAATTACAGCTAAAATTAAGTCATCAACCACCGAATTTACAGCGGCAATAGTCATATCGGTTGAATCATCAGCAACTTTGAACTTCACATCATATTTAGCGTTTGCATTTTCAATTTGTGTGAGTTTTGCATGCACTAATTTTGAAACTTCCACCGCATTGGCATCTCCTTGTTTTTTCAACATCAATCCAATTCCATTTACGCCATTGTACCGACTCACTGAACTTACATCCTTCACGCCATCAATCACATTGGCTACATCTTTAACATAAACTGGCATTCCCGGTGCTGGCATAGCAATTTGTACATTCATAATGTCCTCAACAGTTGAGAATTTACCAATTAATCGCACCGAATTACTCTCCTTATCTGTTTGTGCCTTTCCTGCTGGTAAATCAATTCCAGATCGTTTGATTGCTTCAACTACCTGATAAAGTGATACTTTGTAAAGCTTTAATTTATCTTGATTCGCTTTTACTTGAATTTCTCTTTCTTCGCCACCAAGCATCGTGATTTCCGCTACTCCTTTCAATTGTTGAATTTGTGGCAGATAGTCATCTTTCATTTTCTGATGAAAATCAGTAGACGCTAAATTACTGGTCGCGCTGATCGAAATAATAGGTAAATCATTCGGCGAAACTTTGGTCATCACGGGACTTAAAATTCCATCAGGTAAATCCTTGCGAATATTGTCGATATAACGCTGTGCGTCCTGCATGGCAATATTCAGATTTGTTCCGTATTTCAAATTGGCAATAATCACTGAAGCATTGGGCATCGATTTAGTTTCCAAATAATCCACTCCTTCGAGATTCGACAAAGCATCCTCAATTTTTCTGGATACAGAGGTTTCAACTTCACTTGGCTCAGCGCCCGGATATATCGTTTTTATAACAATTACCGGCTGATTAAAGTCAGGTAAAAGTTCATAGCCTAAATTCTTAAACCCAATGATCCCCAATAAGGCGAACACGCTGAAAAGTACGATAATCAGCGAAGGGCGATTGATTGATATTTTTGTAATATTCATCTGTTTAGATTTGTATTTTTAAATTTTTATCAAAATTATGTAGTCTAAGTTTTCAATTCCCATTTAGGGGATTTATGGGTCTACTAATTGTGACGTTTGCACCATCGAAAAGATTAATAAAACCGTTGGTAATAATTTCATCACCAATGTTTAATCCACTTGAAACAAGCACTTTATTTTGAAAACGAGTTGCAATCTGTATGTTTTGAAGTGTTGCTTTACCATTTTTTATGGCGTAAACCTGTGGTTGAATATTGGTGCCCACAATCGCCGATGCAGGAATTATGATATGCTGAGTTTTACTGTCATTCTTCAACTCAACTTTTCCAAACATGCCTGATTTTATTTTTAAATCAGCCGTGTTTTTAACCGAAAATTGAATAGGGAAACTGTTTCCCATATTGGCTTTGCTACCAGTGAGGGTTACCTTTCCAGACAAAGTAGTTTCAGGATACACATCGGCTCTAAGTACATATATCTGATTATCTTTGAATTGACTTAACTCATTTTCAGGCACATTAACTGTGAATTTTAATGTTGAAATATCCGTAATTTGAAGCAGAGGAACTCCCGGAGCTGCAAAAGCACCTTCTTCGGTAAGTTTAGCAGTTACAATTCCGCTGAAAGGAGCTCTAATAGAGGTTTTACTTATTTGTTCCAATAAAGTGGCACGTTGAACCTTGGCAGTTTTCAAACCCAATATCGTTTTTTCAAGTTGAACTCCTTGAATCGCATCAGCATTGGCAAGTATTGTATATCGATTCACGTCTGATTCCAAGCCTTCGATTTGAATATTCACCGTTTCCAGTTGAAGTTTTAGTAATGAGTTGTCCAACTGAATCAAAGCCTGCCCCTTAGCTACACTTCTTCCAGCATCTACTAAAACCGATAAGATTTTGCCTTGAATATCAGCACTTATTTTAGTTTCCTTATTGGGCTCAAAAGTCCCCGTATAGCTAATATCATTATTCATGTTCTCAGCTTTCAAGGTCATGGCTTGCACGTTAATGGCCTGCTCTTTATTGAATTGATACACTCTGTTTTGTGTGATTTCCTTATTGCTTTTAAGCCGAATTACCACTACGGCGATTATAGCCACTGCCACAATGATATAAATAATTTTCTTCTTCATGATTTTTCTTGTTTTAAAATGACCCCTAGCCCCTAAAGGGGAACTAAGTTAGTTTTGTTTTTATATTTTATTGTAAAAACCTATAATTAAAGTCTTTAAGCCCCTTTAGGGGTTTGGGGTTTTTTATATTTCCCGTCAGTCTTTTTAGTTCCAAATCCGCTTTCAAATAATCCACAATGGCCGTTAAATAATTTTGTTGTGACTCCCGCAATGAGTTGTCAGCCAAGAGAATGTCGGTCAGGTTTGCAGTGCCTTGTTTTTGTTGCAAAACCGTTTGATTGTATATCGATTGAGCCAGATTTATTTGGAAATTTGCTGTTTCAATAGAAGTTTTGGCAACCATTTTTTGTTGCTTTGCGTTTACAATTTGCATATTATTTTGCTCGCTTATTTGTTCAGATTGCAAGGAATTGTTTTTCAATTCCAATTTCTTCTGATTGATTTTTCGTTGCGTTACCGTTCCATTAAATAGGGGATAAGTCAACTGAACACCAGCAAAACTAACTGGAAAAAACTTTAAAAAATCATTGGGTTTTGTATCAAAGCCGTAGCCAGTAGTTCCATAAGCACCATAAAGTGAAAGGGAAGGTAGCCTTGAATTTTTTAATGTACTTAATTCACTGGAAATAATTTTATTTTGAGTTTTAACCATCTGAATATCAATTGTCGAATTACTTGAATAATCACCTTTCTCTTCAAATTGTATCTCCTTTTCAATTTCCATTTTATCCGTTATCGGCTTTCCCAAAGTGAATTTCAAAGCATTCATCACCTGATCATATTTGTTCAACACCGTTTGTTTCATATTACTGAGCTGGTCAAATTGCAGTTGCATTTTCATGAGGTCTGTATTTTTTGCAAGCCCTTGTTCTTTTAGAAGCTGAATGTTAGCCAACACTCGTTTTGTATTTAGCAAGTTACTATCAATAAATAGCAGTTGATGCTGAATGATTTGTGCATTGTAATACAAGTTTGACAACTCGAAATACACTTGTTCTTCTGTTTTTTTGTATTGAAGCTCACTCAACTCACTGGCAATTTTTGTGGTATTTATGGCTCCATAAACTTGTGGATTGTACAACGGCATGGACAGCTGAACAGTAGCATTGATGTTGTGGGGAACACCAAACTGAACTTCCTTGAACGTTCCAACCGGACCACCAAAAATTTTTGCGGGCATAAGTTGATAAGGTTGTTCGATATAGTATTTGTAATCGCCATTAATCATGACTTTGGGAATCAATCCTGCTGTGGCCTCCTTTTGCCTTTGTTCTCCCAAGGCAATATTAGTTCTGCTCATTTGCAGGGTTTTGTTGTTGAGCAAGGCGGTATCAATGCATTGTTCCAATGTCCAAACTTGAGCTGAAGCAGTAGCCAAAACAAAACTAAAAAGTACCAAAAGTATTGCTTTAAGTTTGTGAATGTTTACTAACATGGTTGTATAAATTTTTTTATCTTGATTTTTTGAAAGAAAAATAGGAAATTGCAAAGAAAATGGCAGTTAAGGCTGTTCTGAAAACCAATGCTCCATAGGTTTTTTGTTCGTGTAAACCACCATTAGTGGCATATACGCTAAATGCAATAAACGTGATAGCTAACAATACGATGGATGAGCCAATCAGTTTTGTTGTCCACTGTTTTTGCAACCAAAGTCCGATTCCAGCTTGTAGATGTAGGATAGAACAAATGAAATTGGCAATCACCACAAACAATACATAATTCCCTTCCATGGCCCGAATTCCAAATAAATTTAAGAAAATAGAAAGGGAAAGAACTAAAGTGATTAAGCCAAAAGCAGATAAAACTACTGCCGAGATCTTTTGTAAATAGTTGTTTTTCATTATTTTGATTTTATAAGTAAAAGTAAAGTATTAATCATTTTTAAACCTTCTTTCTCAATGTCAAATTGAAAATTTTCTATTCGCCATCTAAACATAAGCAACCGAAATGTTCCCATGATGATTTGCATCAATTCATCCGCTTGAATATCATTTCGTAGAGCACCTTCCTGCTGACCTTGAAGAATTATTGGTAGCAAAAATTTAATTTTGACAAATAAAAGATTCAGAATAGTTTCATTTACCTTAATGCTTTCTTCCATCAAACCATCCGAAAATACAGCTACAACAAAATGTGGATGTTCCCCAAAAAAAGCAAATTGGTTTTGGAATATTGCTCTAAATCTCTCTTCGAAATTGGTTTCAGAATTATTTGCTATTGACAAACGTTTGTCGATATTATCAGATAAATAATTGAGCATAGCAATAATAATTTCTTCTTTACTGTCGAAGTGCCTATACAAAGCACTTTCAGAAAATTTCATTTCCTTTGCCAGCTTTTTTATTGTTAATCCAGAAACGCCTGAAACTGTCAGAATCTTGCCAGCAGCCTCAATAATTTCCAATTGACGACTTGTAATCTCCATATCCATTAATTTTGTTAGTGAATGTTCACTCTGCAAAAGTAAATGGTTTTATATAAATGTCTTATTTTTGTTGTGAAATATTATGTTTTACACTTATTTTTTTTATGTAGATTTTTCTGTAAATGCTCTAATACTATTTTCTATAAGTCCTTGTTTTATATTGTTTTATGCGTATTACTACTTGTATCTAATTCATCTAGACATGCCAATTTTGCCGTCGAACATCTGATAGCAAAGTTGTTTCTGATTGATTTTTGGTTTGAAACATTACTTTATAAACACTAGCTAATTTGGGATGTATAAGGAGGAATCTGATAATATACCAATAAAAAAAAGAAGAGGAAATCTCCTTAGAAATTCCCTCTATTAAAATGTTTTGAATTATAATTTTTAAAACTCTCGTAGTCAGCCCAAAATCTGTTTTCTTTGAAATTTAAACTACTCTTGAACCGAATATTAAACTTCCAACTCTAACCATGGTGGTGCCTGCATCTATGGCTTGATGAAAATCATCGGACATTCCCATGGATATTTCTTTGAAATCAGAATCTGATGCGAAGAACTCATTTTTGATTTTTCCAAAAAGTTGATGGAGTCCATCAAATTCTTGTTTTACTTGTTTTTTGTCATTGGTGAAAGTGGCCATTCCCATCAATCCGCAGATTTTTATGTTTTTGAATGATTTCCAAAGCTCTGCATTCAACATTTCAATTATTTCTTCTTTCGAAAAACCAAATTTTGAATCTTCTTTGGCAATATGGATTTGCAATAAGCAGGAAATAATACGCCCTTCTTTGAGTGCTTGCTTATTGATTTCTGACAACAGCTCAAAGCTGTCAACTCCATGAATTAAATGTACAAAAGGAGCTATATTTTTTATCTTGTTTTTTTGCAAATGTCCTATAAAATGCCATTCAATGTCTTTAGGAAGTCTTTCATGTTTTCCAGCCATTTCCTGAACTCTACTTTCACCAAATATCCTCTCACCAGTCTGGTAGGCCTCCATTAAAACTTCATCAGGGTGAAATTTCGACACACAGACTAATTTTACAGCCTGTGGAATATCTCGACGAAGGTTTTCTATGTTTGAAGCTATTGACATGGGTTTTTAGATTACAGCGTTTAGTGTTCAGCGTTTAGTGTAAAATAAGATATTATACAACAGTTGATTAGAAATAATATAACTCAAATATAGTAAAATATCTAACAGGAAAAGAACTAAGTTAGTGACTTTAAATTTTAACTCAAATATACATTATAAGTCTTTAAGTCCCTCTTGGAGGATTTCGGGGCTGATTTAAGACCTTACTCTTATTCGTATTTATAAACGTCAATAATAGCGGTTTCAGTAATCGAAGCTATTTCGTAATCGGCAAGTGAACCTTTCATCCCTTCAACCAGACCTTTTAGCGCATCTGCCATGTCCGAGGCCTGCACCATCATGCTTACACCAGTTCGTTTCTCAATTCCTTTTTCTTCATCGAGAGTAACAAAATTTACTTTTGATCGATACCATTTATCTCCATTTTCGTTGAAAAACATCTCATTAATGCGAGAGCGTTTTATATTGGCTACCTCAAATTCGCCACTGATAAAGGGTTTCATTTCTTCGATAATTCGGGCTTCTGCCTCAGTAAACGACATAGCATCAACTAAATATCCCTCACTTACTTTTACTATCTTACCTTCTTCGGCAGTTTTTTCGTATTTGATCTTGCACTCAAACCAGTTATGCATAATTATATTTTTATTTATTTGTTAGTAGTCTGTTTGTTCAATTCCTATTTGTGCAGCAAAGATAATACGAATTATATCGTTATAAATTATAAATAATCAAAAAACAGATTTTAGCTTTACTTTTGGTGTATGATTCTAATCCATGTAATTATTTTTTTAATTTATCTGTATTTCTAATGCGTTGAGTATATTCATTAATTGCAATCAATATCAAAGAAATATCTCAATTCTTAGTAAATTCCAATTTCTAAAATATTTAATTCAAAAAATTATTTTATACAAAAATACTGATAATCAATTATTTGGTTGAACAATTTCAAGATAATAATTTATATTATTTTTGAACTATTAAAAATAAATTATAAATGTGTATATTTGAACTCTATAACAGTTGAAAAGTGTTAATTTGCTAGCGAAATAATTGAATATTTCATTGTATCTTTGCAACTTAATTTTCAAGCTTTTTTTTTTGAAAAAAAATCACATCAAAATATGGATAGAACTAATAAAGTAGTAATTACAAAAATAAAAGAATTAATATCTGCTGGTGTTTTGAAACCTGGTGATAGGCTTCCAGCTGAGAGAAAATTAGCCGAAGATTTTAAAGTTGGTCGAACTCAAGTACGCGAGGCACTCCATAAACTTGAATTTTATGGCATTATTAAAACCTTACCTCAAAGTGGTTCAGTAATTAATGGTTTGGACATTAATACTTTAGATGGTCTAATATCCGATGTGCTCAATTTACAAGACTATGATTTCTTTTCGCTCGTTGAAACAAGATTTGTATTAGAAATAAATGCAATTCGCTTATGTGCTGAACGTTGGAACGAGGAAGACATGGAAAAACTGCAAAGTGAACATGATAATTTTGTTCAGCATTTTGATAGTCCAGATCGGGTGAGTCATGATTTTGCTTTTCACCGTGCTATTGCTGAGGCATCTCACAATCCGGTGTTCAAAGCCATGTTGATGATAGTAATACCTGATATTATGTCTGTTTATCAGCAAGATAGAATTTGTGCACCCAATACAATGGTCGTTGATGAACATAGTCAAATGTTGGCTGCCATCAAACAACGAAACGGGGAAGCCGCTGCTGCTATTATGGCTCAACATTTACAAGGGGTCGTAGACTTTGCGAAATCGAAAATTGCCAAATAATCTATAACTGACAACTATAAACTAAAATAAAAAAACCGATTATATAGATAATCGGTTTTTTTGTAAGAAGTTGATTTTTATCACTAGCTAGATTATAAGTTGCAAATTTCAATTAGCTGAATGCAAGCGATTTAAATTTATACTGATTAATGTTTAGTGTGTGATCCATCGCAATAAGGTGGATTCTCTGTTTGTCGGCAACTGCACAAGACCACTTTTTTGTTTTCTAATAATTCAATTCTTTTAGGAACGAAACCGAAGCTTTTGTGAGTGGATAAGTCACAAAATGGTTCTTTAGTACTTCTTCCGCATCTGCAGCAAAGATTTGTTCCAGCTTCTAAATCGAGTACATAGTGTGATTTTTTCAAGATATTTGCATTTGGAATAAAGATTTGTATTTTTTAATTTATACTAATTCTTTCGGTACAAATATATGGAATATGATGGTTCAATTCAATAAAGGAATATGAATTAATGTTAAATATTCGACAATACGAACATATTAAAGTATAAATATACAAAATGTGGAGAAATAATTACTATTTATTCAATTTAATAAGTTGTTTTATAATTTAACTAATTATATTTCAGATAATTATGTTTGTATTCTAGGAATTGAACGAAAAGTATACTATATTTGTTAGACTTGATTGAATAGACACTCAATATAAAATGAATAAAAACTTAGTTTTTGAACAACGTATTAAATCGTTGCAAGAAATGGAAGACAATGCTGCACACCGTCAGCATTTGAAGGGTAAACTTACCGCCCGTGAACGTATCAATATACTGTTCGACGAAGGAACTTTTTTTGAATTTGATGCCTTTGTTGCTCCTTCTCAAACTCCCATGAGTAGTAAACAATCGAATTTTGGTGATGGAGTGGTAGTTGGCCGTGGATTAATCCAAGGTCGTAGTGTTTTTGCTTATGCGCAGGATTTCACTGTATTAGGTGGATCCTTAGGATATGCACACGGTATGAAAATAGCCAAAGTGCAGGAAATGGCCTTGAAATTAGGAGCACCGATTGTTGGATTAATGGATTCTGGAGGTGCTCGAATACAAGAAGGTGTCAAGAGTTTATCAGCTTATGCTATTATTTTTAAGAATAATGTCCGCTCATCGGGAATTATTCCTCAGATTTCGGCAATTTTAGGACCAGCTGCTGGTGGAGCGGTTTATTCACCAGCTTTGACTGACTTCATTTTTATGACAAATCGTACGTCCTATATGTTTGTTACTGGCCCAGATGTTGTGAAGGAGGTTTTGAACGAAGATATTGATATGGAGGGACTTGGAGGAGGAAATGTACATGCTTCCAAAAGTGGTGTTGCTCATTTTGTTTCCGACGATGAAGAACATACTATCATGCTCATTCGTAAATTAATGTCCTATATTCCTTCCAATAATTACGAAACATTACCGGTTTATAATTTGGTAAGTTACTACAAATCTCGGCAAGAGTTCCTAGATAAGATCATTCCTGACGACCCCAATCGCCCTTACGATATGAAGGAAATTATCAATATTATTGTTGATAAGGATTCTTTCTTTGAAATACACGAAAAATTTGCTCAAAATATCTTGGTTGGTTTTGCTCGCCTCAATGGAAAAAGTATTGGCATCGTTGCCAATCAACCCAAGGTTATGGCAGGAACATTAGATATTGGAGCCAGTATCAAAGCAGCAAGATTTGTGCGATTTTGCGATGCTTTCAATATCCCATTGCTGATACTCGAAGACGTTCCTGGTTTTTTACCTGGAATTGAACAAGAGCACAATGGTATTATTCGCAATGGTGCAAAATTACTGTACGCTTTTTGCGAAGCTACGGTTCCTAAAATTACAATTATTACTCGCAAAGCCTATGGTGGAGCCTATATTGTGATGAGTAGTAAAAATACAGGTGGTGATTTTAATTTTGCTTGGCCAACAGCTGAAATAGCCGTTATGGGACCAGCTGGAGCTATAAAAATTGTACACAAACACGAATTGAAAAATGCCAAGAATAAGGTTGAAATGGAAAAGATGCTGAGTGAGAAATACAAAGCAGAAGTTGCAAATCCATATAAGGCAGAGGAGATTGGTCTTATCGATGAAGTAATTGTTCCCTCGAAAACTCGTGAAATTTTAATCACTGCTTTCGAGGTTTTATCCAATAAACAATATCACAAACCAGCCAGAAAGCACGGAAGTATCCCATTATGATTTACAATTTTTTATATTTACAATTTACTATTATTAGATGCTAATCATCGCTTAAGGTAAATAACACAGATTATAAATGCCGAAGGCAAACATATATAAATTTATGAAGAAACGTCTTTTAATTGCTAACAGAAGCGAAATTGCTATTCGTATTATCCGATCTGCTCATAAACTGGGAATGTTAGCGGTAGTATTTCAAAGTGATAGGGAACCTGATGCACTTTATCTGAAATATGCCGATGAAATTATTCCAGCTCATGACTCAGGAAACGAAAAAGCTATCTTTCTGGATCCAAATTTAATAGTTAAATTAGCATTAGAAAATTCAATCGATTTAATCCATCCTGGATATGGTTTTCTTTCGGAAAATCCTGATTTTGCTCAACTTTGTGTTGATAATGGGTTGAATTTCATTGGACCTTCTCCTCAACTGATTCGTGATATGGGGCTTAAAACGGTAGCCAAGAGTATGGCTATTCAATCTGGATTACCTTTGGTGCCAGGTAGCGATGGTCCTGTAAATGATGCAGTTGCTGCTAAAAAGTTTGCTGATAAAATAGGTTATCCAGTTATTTTGAAAGCCTCAGCTGGCGGCGGCGGACGTGGAATGCGTATTGTAGATAGGCCAGAAATTATGGAACGAAGTTTCAAATCGGCATCCGATGAAGCTTTGGCTGCATTTGGTAATGGCGATATGTTTATCGAGAAATATCTACAAAATCCAAAGCATCTTGAATTTCAAATTTTAGGCGATAAACATGGAAATGTGGTTCACTTAGGTGAACGCGAATGTTCATTGCAACGCAAGCACCAAAAAATTCTCGAAGAAGCTCCATCGGCAAGTGTTACCCCACAAATGCGTCAGGAAATGGGTGAAATGGCAGTGCGTTTTGCAAAAACAATTGGCTATTATTCAGCGGGTACCATAGAATTTATTATGGATGAAGATGGTTCTTATTTCTTTATGGAAATGAATACACGCATACAAGTTGAGCATCCAGTAACTGAAATGGTTACGGGAGTTGATTTGGTCGATTGGCAAATTAAAGTGGCTTTGGGTGAGGAACTTACGATAAAACAAAAGGATATTAAAATTAATGGTTGGGCCATTGAATGTAGAGTGAATACTGAAGATACTCAGAATAGATTTGCCCCACAAACTGGATTTATCGACAAGATTAGCTTTCCTTCTGGTGATAATATTCGTATCGAAACTGGTGTTCAAGATGGTTCTGTGGTTACTCCTTATTTTGATTCGATGATAGCAAAAATCATCGTTCATGCAGGTTCGAGGGAAGAAGTAATTCAAAAAACTTTGGATGCTTTATTTCAATTTAATTTAATTGGACTGAAAACAACTGTTCCATTCTGTCGTACGGTATTACAACATTCCGATTTTGTAAATGCCACTTATACAACTCGTTGGGTCGATTCTGTTTTCAATGCGGAAATGTTAGAAAACGATGAAGATGAAATGATTGGTGCTTTGGCTGCTACTATTTTGTATGCTTCTGAATATTTACAGCTTTCGTCCGATTTACCCACTTATAAAAATGATCGTCTAAATGTTTGGGTATTAAATAAAAGATTAAATTATTGATATTCAAAGAATTGTATTAATTATAATTGAATAAAAAAATGGGTACTTCATATATTTACAACCGTGATGCTTCGAGACTTTTTATAGCAGTTCGCGAAAACGGGAAACGATTTAAAATTTATATTCCTAAGGACTCCAAACCAATAATTGACGGTCAAGAGCAAGACATTGATTTTGTTGAGCAAGATGATTTTCAATATGCTTTTGATTGGAACGGCAAGAGAAATCATTGCGAACTCGTATCGCGTGATCAAAATAAAGCCGTGGTTAAAGTCAATGGCGTTGAATATAAATATAGTTTGGAATCTATATTTTCGTATATCAGGCACGGTTTAATTAACAGTGATGCGAATAAAATTGATGAAAATAATATTTTCGCACCAATGCCAGGTAAGATTGTCGACTTATATTTATCAGAAGGTGATTTGGTGAATATTGGAGAGCCAATTCTTACGCTTGAAGCCATGAAAATGCAAAATGAAATTACGGCTAATTGTAATGGCGTAATTCGTAAAATTAAAGTGCAACAAGGTCAGTCAGTAATGAAGGATGAATTGCTAGTTGAGATACAATCAATTGATGTTTAAATACTTGAGTTGATTGAAAAGTAGAATTTATGAATTTCATTGCTATAGATTTTGAAACTGCTCATGCCAATATTCCTTGCGAAATTGGTATTACGAAGGTTGAGAATGGTCTGATAACCGAAACTCATTCTTGGTTGATCAAACCTTCGTGTTATCCATACATGAATCCTTGGAATCAGCAAGTACATGGAATTTCGAGTAAGCAACTTCAACATGCACTTTCTTTTGATGAATTATGGACTGAAATCCGTCATTATTTTGAAGATCAAATTGTAGTGGCTCACAATGCTGCTTTTGATATAAGGGTTCTGCAATCAACACTTTTGTATTATGATATTGCTTTTCCGAATTTCGATTATTTTTGCAGTGTGAGTTTGTCGCGTAAAGCTTGGAAAGGTCTCTCAAGTCATTCACTTGGAGCAATGTGCAGTTATCATAACATTATTTTCAACCACCACAGAGCTGGCGACGATGCCAAAGCTTGTGCATTAATTTCGCAATATGCTTTCAAAGAATTAGAAATATCCGATATCGATGAAGGATTGAAAAGGGTAGGAGTAAAGCAAAAAAAAATGAGATGACCTTGTATCATCTCATTTTTTTCTTCGCTCTTTTCCTTGTTAACTCTTTTCCTCGTTCACTATAATTACACTGTTTTCAGATACTCAGTAATATTCTTTTCAATACGAGTTTTAATGTCACTGACATCGGCACGATTAAATGCTTCGCCAGAAATATTCTCGAACAACTCAATATAACGATCACTAATTCCTGTTACAATTTCTGGAGTCATTTCAGGAACTTGTTGTCCTTCTTTTCCTTGAAAACCATAATCCATCAGCCATTCGCGTACAAATTCTTTTGAAAGTTGTTTTTGCGATTCTCCTTTTTCAAAAAGTTCTTGATAGCTTTCAGCATAAAAATAACGAGAAGAATCGGGCGTGTGAATTTCATCAATCAGGTAAATTTTACCTTCGCGATTTCCAAATTCATATTTAGTATCCACTAAAATTAAACCACGCTGAGCCGCAATTTCAGTTCCACGTAGGAAAAGAGCCATGGTATATTTTTCAAGCATTTCGTATTCTTCTTGCGATACCAAACCTTGTTTCAAGATTTCTTCTCTCGAAATATCCTCATCGTGCAGTCCATATTCAGCTTTGGTAGTTGGCGTAATAATTGGTTCAGGAAAACGTTGATTTTCACGCATTCCGTCAGGGATTTTTACACCGCAAATTTCACGTATACCACTTTTGTAGGTTCTCCAAGCACTTCCGCATAAATAACCACGAACAATCATTTCCACTGGATAACCATCGCAGCGAAGCCCTACAGTTACCATCGGATCGGGCGTAGCTAATTTCCAGTTTGGAACAATATCAGCAGTAGCATCTAAAAATTTTGCAGCTATCTGATTGAGCATTTGCCCTTTATACGGAATGCCTTCGGGTAATACTACATCGAAAGCCGAAATTCGGTCGGTAGCAACCATTACCAGCAAGTCATTTTTTACTGTGTAAACATCACGAACCTTGCCGTGATATACATTTTTTTGTCCATCGAAATGGAAATCGGTGTTTGTAAGTGCGTTCATAATAATGAATATCTGCCCCCTAACCCCCAAAAGGGGGAAAAATGAAGTGTTGATTAATTTGATTATTTATTTAATTGAAATATAGCTTATTATATATACTATAAAGATTTTCTATTTTAAAGAAACAAGATTATTTTTCGATAATTTTACTTTTTTAAAACTAATGTTTCTTGTTTTTCTTTCTCCCCCTTCAGGGGGCGGGGGGCCTGTTTCTCATACGCCTCCACAATTCTTTGTACCAATTTATGTCGAACAATATCTTTTACATCAAATTCTACTTTGGCAATTCCTTTTACGTTTTTCAGTACTTCAAGTGCGTCAATTAAGCCTGATTTTTGTTGGTACGGAAGATCAATTTGAGTCATGTCGCCAGTAACTATCATTTTGGCATTCAGACCCATGCGGGTCAGAAACATCTTGATTTGCATGGTACTGGTATTTTGAGCTTCGTCAAGTATTATCACAGCATCGCTCAAGGTCCGCCCACGCATAAAAGCCAATGGAGCAATCTGAATAGTACCATTTTCTAAATACTCTTTCAGTTTCAGTGGCGTAATCATATCTTGCAAAGCATCATAAAGTGGTTGCAAGTATGGATCAATTTTTTCTTTCATATCGCCAGGCAGAAAACCAAGCTTTTCGCCTGCTTCTACGGCTGGTCTGCTAAGAATAATCTTCTTTACTTCCTTATTCTTTAACGAACGAACTGCCAACGCAATGGCGGTATAAGTTTTGCCTGAACCCGCTGGGCCAATGGCAAATAGTAAATCGTTGGTTTCAAAATCATTGACTAACTTTTGCTGATTAGCAGTGCGTGCCATAATTGATTTTCCATTTACACCGTGCAAAATCAGGTTCTCGAATTTAATCTCGACTGGAGCATTTCCTTTGATAATTTCGATTATGTTAGCTTCTGTCAATGAATTATTTTCTATACAAAACTTTTCGAACTTTTGGAGATTCTCTATTAATCTATTAGTTTCATCTGTACTTCCCGAAATTTTTATCACATGCCCACGAGCCGTGAATCTCAAAGTAGGGTGTAAGTTCTTCAACAGTTGAATATTAGCATTATTAATGCCGTAAAATGTTGTTACATCAGTATGTTCGGAAAGCTCAAAGAAATGTTCGTTCATCGAATTAGAGTCATGCAAAGTCATAGTTTTACAATTTATTTAAGATTTCCATCATCGCACGTCGATTTTTATAAATAACTCTATAGTTATGAACCATTTGAGATACAACTTTGCTTCCACCTTCTATTTTTCTAATCATTTTAAGGATATTATTTGCATATTCGTAATGATTGCGACCGAGATTATTTTCTAAATACTTATTTAAAGTATTCTGAAAAAGCAAAAGTGTTCTTTCAGGAAAAGTAGAAGAGAAATTTTTATAATAATGCTCCACATTTTCTATTGAACCTTTATCCTCAATGTATTCCAATAATCTTTCCTTAATATTTTCTGCTATTAACAATTCAGCAGCATTGGATTTAAAGCCATTATTCCACTGATTTGAAGGCGTGATATAAGTTGTATATAGTTTTTCAAATACCGTTTGCCATTCTTCTTTTGAAAATGTGCTTTTATAGATTTTAAAATTTTTCTCATTAAAACTATTTTCAATAAACTCATAACTTATTTTTCGGATAGTAGGCACTTCGTTTTCCTTTTGGGCAATTATCAACAAATACTCCTTCCACAGATTGCTACCCCAACCAATACTCGATTTTAGTCGCTCCTGAATTATACTCTTTGCTTCCTTGTATTGCTTGTTAGCAATACGTTTTTCAATAACTTTTTTCCGAAAATCATCTATTTGTAGGTTTTCTTCAATGACTGATTCAGCTTTATAATGTTGATTATTAGCAATATAAAAGTCAATTAATCTATTGAATAGTGTTTTAGCTTCATTGCTCGATTTATTACTTATATTTTTAATTTGATTAAGCTGAGAAAGTATAAAATCTTCAGGATTTATATCTATTGCAAAAACAGCCATTAAGTTATTAAAATAATCTTTTGCTGAAGTATTAGCATAGTGTTGTTTATTTAATTCAGCTTTACAATAATTATACAATGATTTTTTATCTATCTGGTTATTAGAAGCCATTTCTTCCAAAATGTCAAAGAAACTTTCCTGATAATCCTCATATACATAACTATCTATTTCATAATCTAAATCATTCGACCATAAAACATATTCTTCGATACAAGCTTTGCAAATTGATTCAGCAGCCTTGAAATCACTAATAGTTATAGCATCTTTTGCTTTTTTAAGCCAATTTTCAAAGAAACTCAGATCAATATCTACTTCACCATATTCGTCATAATCATCATTATCACAATCAATTGCGTTAAGCATATCGGCAATTATTTGTGAATAAATATTCACATTAGAATTGTTTTTCGTTTTACCAACAAATTTAAGCATTATCTCATTTGACAAGTTAGTATCAAACTTTGCTTTATCAACTATGAAATTACGCAGTTCATCCAAACTCACATTTTGAAGTACATCTGAAACTGTAATCTGATTATTTTTACATTTTTTATTTATCTTCAAAATGCTTTCCTTTATCTCATCTCGAACAAAACCGATATGTTTGCAGGGTGAATAATCACTTGGACAGCTGCACGAATACTTCTTAACTTTAAATTTCTCATCTAAAGTCAGTTTAATAATGTAATTTCCATAATTTCCATGATATTTAGCCTGCCAAGTATCGTTACTAAGTTGCTTTAAATCATATATGTCAGTCATTGAAAACTATTTTGAAGATAAATATTTAGTAATCTCAAATGTAGAAAAGACCAAAAGCCTCCCCTTTTCGGGAAGGTTTGGAGGGGCTTTTTTTTAATAAGCAAACAAAGGATAATTTTCCATAGTTTTGTTTACGCGATCACGAACTGATTTAATAACAGCCTCATTTTCAACATTTGATAATACTGTTTCAATCATTTCAGCAATTTCTTCCATCAAAGGTTCTTTTGCTCCACGGGTAGTGATGGCAGGAGTTCCAAGGCGGATACCCGAAGTTTGAAAAGCTGAACGGCTATCAAAAGGAACCATATTTTTATTGACAGTAATGTCAGCTTCCACCAATACTCTTTCGGCCACTTTACCAGTCAATTCAGGGAATTTAGAACGTAAATCAACCAACATAGAATGATTATCTGTTCCACCCGAAATAATCGTGAATCCACGATCAATTAATGCTTTTGCCAAGGCAGCTGCATTTTTTTGAACTTGTGCTTGATAAACTTTATATTCAGGTTGTAAACATTCGCCAAACGAAACTGCTTTTGCAGCAATTACGTGCTCAAGTGGACCGCCTTGAATTCCAGGGAAAACAGCAGAATCGAGTAGGGCTGACATCATTTTCACTTCTCCTTTTGGAGTCAATTTGCCCCAAGGATTTGGAAAATCTTTACCTAACAAAATAATTCCACCACGTGGTCCACGCAAAGTTTTATGTGTTGTAGATGTTACAATATGAGCCCATTTCAAAGGATTTTCTAATAAACCTGCTGCAATCAATCCTGCTGGGTGAGCCATATCAATCATCAAAATTGCTCCAACTTTATCGGCTATTTCACGCATACGTTTATAATCCCATTCACGTGAATAGGCCGAACCACCACCAACAATAAGTTTTGGTTGCTCACGTACAGCCACTTCTTCCATCTGATCGTAATCAACTCGCCCAGTCTCTTCTTTTACATTGTATTCGCAGGGTTTGTATAGAATACCTGAGCTATTTACCAACGAACCGTGTGATAAATGCCCGCCATGTGATAGATTTAAGCCCATGAATTTATCGCCGGCATTCAGACAAGCCAAAAATACGGCTGCATTGGCCTGTGCACCCGAGTGTGGTTGAACATTGGCCCATTCAGCACCAAATACTTCTTTCAAGCGATCAATTGCAATTTGCTCACTTTCGTCTACCACTTCGCAACCGCCATAATAACGTTTGCCTGGATAACCTTCGGCATATTTGTTGGTCAATACCGATCCCATCGCTTCCATAACTTGTTCACTTACAAAGTTTTCAGATGCAATTAATTCTATTCCTTTTAACTGACGTTGTTTTTCACGTCCGATAATGTCAAAAATAACTTGGTCTCTTTTCATTTAAAAGTTTTCTAAAAGCCCACTAAATCCCCCCAAAGGGGACTTGAAGACGTAGTTTATATAATTTTTTATCTTTTTTGCTTTTAATCTTTTGTGAATATAGGACTTTTAAAGTCCCCTCTCGCGGGATTTAGGGGGCTTTCAATAATTCCTGAAATCTTTCCATAAATTTCCCTACATGAAATCCATCCATTAAAGAATGATTTGCATGTATGTCTACCGGCATCCACATTTTGTCTCCATCGCGTGTAATTTTTCCAAAAGTTATTTTTGGGACACTTGGATAAGCATCAAATTTGCGAGCATGATTTACCGCTGTAAAATCGGCCCATGGTACTGTGGAATAATGAATAATATCTTGTCCTGGATATGGAAACTTTAATCCAAATTCTGCTTTAACTCGTTCTGTTTCAGTTTTAGCTTGTTGCATAAATGCTTCAATATCTTCGTTATAGGGGAAATAAGCACAACCATAAGTTTCATTTTCTCGAAAAATAGTAGGTCCTGCTCCAATACTGTCGTAACAAATCACTCTATCATCCTCAATTCTATATTTAAATTCTTCAATTTCATTTGCAGCTTTCATGGAAAGGTACAAATAATATAACGAAAATGGAAAGCTTAAGTTCTTGGCACTTTTATAAGCTTCCGAGCATTCCACACGCAGCGTAACACCAAATAATGGCTCATCGAAATTTTTGAAATTTTCGTAATGTTCTCGGCGTTTCCAAGTTGATATGTCGATAAAGTGTTTACCCCCAACCCCTAAAGGGGAGTTTACCCCTAACCCCTGAAGGGGAACTGAGGAAACCCCAACCCCTAAAGTGGAGTGGAAGTTTATGTCTATTATATTTTTCTCCTTATTCATTTAGATTAAAATAAACACTTGTAATTTAGTTCACCTTTAGGGGTTAGGGGTTTCCATTTCAATAAAACCCTAGTGAGTCAAACTCTTGCAGCGAATCAAACCATTCTTCACGTTCTTCTTTAATAATTTCTTTCATTTCAATCAGGTCGTCCATACTTGTTTTATTGACTTTCACCATAAATGTATAGAACTTTCTAAAACTTGCAATATACCCCATAATGCTGTTTTTAGTTGACCACATTGATTTTCGAATAAAATAATCGCCCAAGAAACCTCCAATTTCCGTTGCCCCGTCTTCTGCTTTAATTATTTCGTAATGAACAAGATAATTGTTAATGAAAAAATCAATATTGTTTATATGTTTATGGATGGTTTTGTCACTTAACTTTTTTGGTTGAAGCCAGAGTTCAAATTCCTTCAATAAAACATTATTCTCTTCAATAATTTCTTCAACAGTTTGTTTCCAAAGTTTGTATTCTTTATCCTCCATTTAGTAAGTCAAAAATTCGTATATAACCTATTTGTCTTTTCCCCCTTTAGGGGTTAGGGGTTTCTTCTTTTGTACCGTCCAACCAAATTTTCCTATCTCTTCGCCCAATTTATAATAATGTCCGTGTGAATAAGCTATTAATTTAGCTTCTGACAAATTGAATTTATCTGTCTCAGGATCAATGTATTTCTCATCGGCTTGTACATTCAGCACTTCGGCTATAAACATATCATGCGAGCCAAGTGGAATAATTTCTTTTATTTTGCACTCAATACAAAGCGGTGATTGATTTACAATAGGGGCATTCACTTTTTCTCCTTTTATTGGAGTAAGTTTCATTTCGCTGAATTTATTAAAATCTTTTCCACTTTTCACGCCGCACCAATCGGTAGCGTAAGCCATTTCTTCGTTTGTCAGATTGATGACGAATTCGCCACTTTCTTTAATCAGATTATACGAATGTCTTTCAGGACGAACTGAAATATAGCACATGGGTGGATTAGAACAAATTGTACCTAACCAGCTAACAGTGATTAAATTATAATTTTCGGGTGAATTTCCACATGAAATTAATGCTGCTGGAAGAGGATAAATCATAGTCCCAGGTTTCCAAGATACATGTGAATTCAATGTTGGCCCCCTAAATCCCCCGATAGGGGACTTTAAGACACTTTCACTATTTATTGATTTGGTTTTTGGTTTATTCATACTTCTACTTTACTAAATTAGATTTTAGATAATTTCTATCTATGTCCTTTTGTCTCTTCCGATGTCTAATCTGCATATGTTCTGTACACCTTTCGACATCTTGTTGAGTTCCAAAATTTATAGCAATCACCATAATTCTGGCATCTCTCACACTTAGAAGTGGTATTTCATGCTGTGTTTCAAGCTTTATACTGAGGATATAAAGGCTCGCCATGAGCACCAATGCCATGTGATGTTGCCATGCCAACCACCCTGTAACTTGATAACCAGACATTCCTAGTTCGTTTTTGGCATCATCAAAGCATCGTTCAACCCAATACCTACTACATTGAAAATAAGCCCATTGCTTGTTGGTGTGTTTATCTTTATCACCATTACTCAATGAGAATTTTGTCTTTTCAGATACAGTGATAACCAGCGTTCTTTTACACGATTTTTCTTCTTTACCATTCCAATGCCAAACAGTTACTGTATGAACTTTTGCATTTTTCCAACCCTTAGCCGTTTGTCTTACATTCTCAGAGCTAAAATCCTTTGGCGTAAGTGTTTTTATATAATGTTGCAACTGAACAGGCTCAATATCAGGTTGAATATTTGTGGGTATTCTGCCTTTATTTCCTTTCCGCTGGGGTATAGAAAACGTTGGTTCTGAAAGAAAAACTAATTCATCTTTGTGAACGTCTAACACATAAAATTGATTCAAACTATCTAATGCTCTTGTCAATTCAGCATTGTGACCATACAGACCATCACCTGCTATAAAATCAAATTCTACGCCTGCATCAACAGCTTGTTTTACTAACTTCAAAGCCAACTCAGGCTTTGTTTCAAATTTCTGACATGAGGCAGGAATGCCAGCTGCATCGCATCTTTGTTTATCATTGATCCAATCTTCAGGCAGAAATAGCTCAGTTCCAACCAATGTACAGAACTTTGAGTTGGTCAACACACTGTGTACGGCAACTTGACAATTATCAACTTTCCCTACAACTCCAGCATATTGACGAGCAACACCTACGGACTTCAATCCCTTTTTTAAATGTGAGGTTTCGTCAATTAAAAGTCCTGTTGGCAAGCTACTTCGCTTCTTTTGTTCTCGTAACAAACTGTCTGTTGCCTTTAAAGTGGCTTTATTTACATCTGATGCACTCCATTTACTGCAAGAAAGAAAATGTATATATCGTTTATAATCGGAATCTTCTACTTTTTCTACCATTCGTTCCATATTTTCATGTCCTTTTTCACATCGACACAGACCTGATACATATTCGGTAGTGGTGTGCGTACTATCCATTCTGTAGACCTTAAATAGTCCCGCATATAACCTGTATATCAGCGTATTAATGCTTTTAAAACTCGATTTGTTTAATCGTATCTCAGAAAAGAAATTTTTTTTCTCTGCTCGTTTTGCCTTCATTGTCAAAATGATCAGAGAGGATTAATAATGATATAAAGATACTAATAAT
>JBBRHJ010000005.1:0-35005 GCA_038222885.1 Bacteroidales bacterium
GATACAATCGCTCGGTAGCGGGGGGAATACAGATTAGATATATTGACTTTAAAAAATAAATTGACAAACCATAAAAGAAAATTTTAAACGGACTATTTATGAAAAAATATTTTTTACTAATGACTCTGATGATGCTATTACTAACATCATGTTCAACCTACTACATGACTTCAAGTAGTTTGAAAGAACAACTTCAAGAAATTGACCCAAATAAAATAGAAGACAGCTACGATTTTAGATTAGGTCTTGTTGGAGTCGCCCTAAAAGGAGGAAAAAATTTTTACAATGGGATTGAATCTGTTAAGTGTACTGACAAAAAAGGAAATGAAAAAAAACTAGAGATTACAACAAATACAGGAATTAGACTGACTGATAGTACGGGTAAGAAACAGACATTATATTTTGACTCACTCTTCTTGAGAGATAGCCTTATTTATGGAAGTAAATCCCATTTTATCACATTGCCAGTTGACCCGATGAATATTAACAAACTTGAAAAAATTGAAATACAATAAAAACCAGGCGTTAACAAAGTACATATTTCAGAGCGGGGTTGGTGCGGATTGTAACTGCGGATTCTCCCTCGCTGGTGCGCGATTGTATCGCGTTACATTTTTTTAAATGTAAGAAACAATCAATCTAATATAATAGAGACTTAATTTTTAAAGAGCTATGTATAAAAACAGATTAAATTTGAGGAATGGGATTGTGATAGCAATCTGCCTCGCAGTAACAACAATTTTTTCGAGTTGCGACAAAGAAGACGATATGTTGTTTGAAATAGATGGATTGACTGTGGACAACTATCCCAGAGTTGATGGTTCTTCTTCAACCCAACCTTTAAATAATTTGATTGCGTGTAAATTATTAGGTTGGCGTTATGAATGGATGCCTTTTGAGGCAGGAAACGGTATTTGGCAGTTAGTGCCCAATAGAGAAGATGTTCCGAACAATTTCTTTGGCGAAAGGATAAAATCGTCTCAAACACACAATTCAATTATTAACTTAATAGATAATCAAACTGATATTATTATTTCGGCAAGAAAAATGTCAGCAGATGAAAAATTATATGCTGAAAGTGTTGGCGTTTCTTTGATTGAAACACCTATTGCTTTGGATGCCCTCGTTTTTCTTCTCAACAAACAAAATGTTGTTAAATCGCTGACAGTTAAACAAGTTCAAGACATATACCTGGGGAATATTACGAATTGGAACGAACTCGGTGGTGCGAATGAAGTAATAAGGCCGTTTATCAGAAATGCAAATTCGGGTAGTCAGGAAATGATGAAAGAAATTGTGATGGATAATACGAGCATGCCTGATTGGGACGTTGGTCACAACGATGAGATTATTTCGACAATGGCGTTAGTTTATGGGGAACTGTCTATAGTTCAAAACGGAATATGTTTTTCGCCGCATTATTACAAAGAATATATTATTCGTGACGCAGTTGGAGCAGGCAATGTAAAAAGTATTGAGATTAATAAAATCTATCCAGATGCAAAGTCGATAAAAAACAAGTCATATCCATTTGTTTCCAATGTTTATGTTTCCATTCGTTCCGATATCGACCACAACTCAATGACCTATAAATTATATGAATGGTTGCAAACGGAACCTGGAAAACGTGTTATCAGAGAAAGCGGCTATGTGTCTAATTAATGAAAATCAATATGCAGCCCCTGATTAGCGCAAGCTTAGCGAAGCGTAACTTGTGCTGAAAACCAGTAAAGTTTGTAACTTTAAAATTGTACAGTAAATATCATGAATGGCCCTGCTTAGCGCAAGTTTAGCGAAGCGTAACTTGTGCTGAAAACCAGTAAAGTTTGTAACTTTAAAATTGTACAGTAAATATCATGAATGCCCGTGCTTAGCCTCTAACAGCAGAGGTATTCAATTAAACTATTAATCTTGTTATAAATTGCAAAATCAGAAATCATTAGGTTAAACTGATGGGAATAAATTGGAGAGTTCAATTATTTATTATTTGTTTGCAAATAGAACAATTTTGGCATATAAATTTCAAATACTTTTAAATGAAATCTCGACTAAATAAACTTAAAATTAATTTGCTGTTAATTTTCACAGTAGGAACCCTCAGTAATTTAATTGGAGAAAATTCTCCTGGAAAACATGAAATAACTATCTATGTTATTCCATCAGTAAGTGAGATTGACTGGTCAAACCCATCAACGCTTTTTAAAAGTATGGAGAAATGTTATGTTAAGGCTTTGTTTCAAAAGAATTATTATGTTATTGGTCATACCATTGCACGTATAGAGTCAACATCTCTTCAAACACCAAAATATATAGCTATGAGTGGACTTATCCAAACAGAAAAGGTTAAGTTAGTAATAAAAGATAAAGTCGGATTCGGAGTAATGGGTTCAACAATTCAGGGTCATTTAGAGTCGGAAAAAAGCATAAAAAAAGGGATTAAACTCTACTCAAAATACCATAAAGTGGCATTTATTAAATTCAGTATTAATGAACAGTCACTAAAAAGGATGCTGGAATTCGTCAAGTATTATCAAACAAAAAATGAATTCGGTTTTGCTCCCTGCGAAAAATACAATGGTGCTTTATGGCCAGGATACAAAAACGAGGGTTCAGGTTGTTCAGCTTTTGGCATGTCGTTACTACAGGTAGGTGGAATTTTACCAGAAGACACAGAAGATTGGTTTGTAGATGTTAAAGTTCCAATGGAAATTATTGGTGGTAGATTTAATCAAAATAAAAAGATTAAGTTCAAAACAATGTTTAATACAACCAGCTGGTACAAAGGCAATGGCAAAGAAAATGTGGATTATGTCAACTATAAAGTTTACGACCCACAGTTAATATTTAATTGGATTTTACGCAAAAACTATGAAAAGGACTGCACTTATCAACCAATTGAAGAAAATGGTGTGCTTGGAGTTTATATAAATCGGTCAGATGTCCATGTAGCTGAGGATGAACCATTATTTAAACAAAGAACAGATTCTTCGCTATTTCAAATTCATTATTACAACTATATTAATTGTCTAAAAAACACCTCAACTGCCGTAAGATAGCATCCTGTGGCAAGTAAGTATATTAACAACTTGATGAAATAAAATGCATGAGTAGAAATTGATAACTAATATAATTTCAATGAGTCAACCCCAAATAGCCCGAGAGTGTCATTTGACCTGTGTTGTTTAGCCCGTGCTTAGCGCAAGTTTAGCGAAGCGTAACTTGTGCTGAAAACCAGAAAAGTTTTTAACTTTAAAATTGTACAGTAAATATCATGAATGCCCCTGCTTAGCGCAAGTTTAGCGAAGCGTAACTTCCTTTCTCTGGTCGGGACAAGTGATGCTGAAAACTAGTAAAGTTTATAACTTTAAAACTATAAAATAAATATAATGCGAAAGGTACGCAAAATACAATCTATAAACCTATGCTTTCCTTTTGCTTTTACACAGTGAGTCCTATGCCAAACATCCAAAACGAAAATGCTGCTAAAATCGGTGGGCATGGTTCATTTTGTTAGAGGCATATTTTACTGACGTTTCCGACTTGACAAAGGTAGTAATTACTCGAGTTGAGAACTGCCAATTTTAGATATTTTACATCGTATATTTTATGACAGCAAATAAACTCAGTGTAGTTGCAAATTTAATTCTTGTCGTTCAACCCACATTTTTTAAAAAACTGATTGAGTTTTAACTCAAAATAAATTGTGTTCTGAGATTAAAAATTATATTTGCTGATTGTAAAAGACATTAGAAATGAGTGAAATGGAAAAAATACTACAAATACTCATACTTCGCATCAATGATTTCTCGATAGGAATGAATATTCATCAAGTCGAAAAAATTATTGCTGCACAGTCCATCGTTGAGCTAACTCAAAAGCCAGAGTATATTCATGGCTTGATTGATTTTTACGGCGAATTGGTGGCGGTGGTCGATTTGCGCAAACGACTCAATATTGCACAAAAGGAAATTGAGCTTAGCGACAAGTTTGTGGTGATAGAAACTGGCAAACGGAAAGTAGCTTTGGTGGTGGACGATTTAGCGGAAATTGAATCCGTTGAAACAACTGAAATTACCAATACAGATGCTATTTTTCCGGGAATAAAGTTTGTATCGGTGGCAAAAGTAAATGGTAAAATTCTCTTTATTTACGATGCAGAGGCCTTACTTACCGAAAAAGAAATTGTTGAAATTGATACATTAATCAAAAATTTTGAATTGCATGTTGCAGTTTAGCTCAGCACATACCGAAGCCATTAGCCAACGCATTACCGAATTGTTTGGCTTACTGTTTCCTCCCAACCGCGAAGTAGATTTGATGCGGGCGGTTTCAACAGCTGCGCGCAATTGCCAAATAAAAACTGAACCTGAACAGTTAATGCATTGGCTGGTTGACAATACATTGAAAAAAGAGGAAGTAAGTGCCTTATCGGAAGCGTTGACAATAAACGAAACGTATTTTTTCAGAGAAAAAACTGCTTTAGAATTGCTAAGCGAAACGATTATTCCTTACATTATTGCTTCACGAGACATAAACGAAAAACCAATCAGAATATGGAGTGCGGGTTGCAGTTCGGGCGAAGAGCCTTACAGCATTGTGATGTGGCTATTCGACCGTTTCGCACAACTCAGCAGCAAAAACTTGCATGTATTAGCCACCGATATAAGTCCGGTAGTAATCAATAAAGCTTTGACAGGCGAATACTCGGAATGGTCGTTTAGAGAAACAGAAACAGCAACTAGAGAAAAGTATTTTAAAAAAGATGCGAATAAAAATAGGATAAAAGCTGAGGTGAAAAAGTCTGTTACCTTTTCGTACCTTAACTTGTCGAAAAACTCATACCCATCGGCATCGACCAATACCGAAAATATGGATGTGATTTTTTGCCGCAATGTATTGATGTATTTTAGCCCTGAAGTGATTAAAGAAGTTAGCCATCGGTTTTTTAATGCGCTCACCAACAAAGGATGGTTTATATCAAGTCAGGTAGAGTTGAACGATGATTATTTTGGAAATTTCAAACGCATTTCATTTCGAAATGGGATTTATTACAGCAAATACGGTACCTCCGAAAAAAGAGGAGTTAAAATTGAGATGTTCGATTCAGATGCTTTTAGTGAAAACAAGCCGTATGCAAGAACAATTAAAAAAATACCCAGCGAGAATAAACCAATAAGAAAAGAAGTTACATTCAGCAATCAGCAGAAACAAGCCGAAGTGCAAACTGATACAAAGCCTCTACCAACATTAATTGCAAAATCAAAAAGAGACACTACCGAATCAGCTATCAGTACAATAAAAGAGTTATCGAATAGAGGCGAGTACGACTTGGCGATTGAATTGATTCGCTATGAATTGGATACTAATAGAGGAAATGCCGATCTATATTATCTATATGCCAATATTTTGTACGAAAAAAATGAACTAGAACAAGTAGAAAATCTGCTAACTAAAACGCTCTATATAAACCACAACCACCTGGATGCGGCCTTGCTAATGGCATACACACTTAAACAGCGGAAAAAAAACGAACAATCTATCCGCTATTTCCGACAAGCAATTTCAATTATATCCAATGATGAGTTGCAATTAAAAAAAGAGGAGGAAAAGATGAGCTACGAAAGATTGATTACTATGGTTCAGAACGAGATAGCAATTATAAATGCATAGATTATAAACCATTATGCACACAAACGAAGAGATATTCAATAGGCGTGCCGAACGCATTTCAGGGAAGTCGAAAGTGCTGACCAAGATAGTGGGCGAAACGCATGCAGTATTACAATTTAAACTCGGTACAGAGAAATATGGGTTGGAAAATAATTATGTAACCGAGGTTTTTGCGTTGAAAGACATTACGGCTATTCCGGGCACTCCGGCTTTTGTAATGGGTGTGGTGAACAGGCGGGGCAGAATAATGTGTATAATAAATTTGAAAAAACTTTTTGGAATAAGAGAATCGGGACTTACCGAAATGAATAGAATAATAGTGCTGAAACATGGCGCAAATGAGTTTGGACTAGTAACAGATGCCATTGAAAATATACGAAACATTAGTTATACTGAACTTACCGACACGCCACTACATATAGAGAATAAAGATAAATTTCTGATGGGTATACTGACTGACGGTACAATAATTCTGAACGCAATGAATCTGATAACAAGTAGAAAATTGGTAGTAGAATAATAAGAATCTAACAACATAAGCAAAAAACACCATGGAATCAAAAATTAAGATGGACATGAAACTTAAATTAGTTTTGAGTTTTGTAAGTATTATTTTGGCAGTAGTAGCCCTGATTGTCGTAACATTTATTAATATCAACAGAATTACAGAAATTGAGGACAACATTACCAATTTGTATCAAATGCGATCACTGATGGGCGATGTAAAGGCCATTGAAAATGAAAAACGGGCATTGAATATCGAAATGTTAATTACAAAGGAAGAGCACAAAATTGAACTTTATAATCAAGCAGAACAGAACGAAATAGATGTTGATTCTGTAATGCAGAAATTATTGGATTATATAGTTATTTATCCTGAATACAAGGAGATGTACGATGATATTAAATTGAACATTGCAAGTATTCGGAAAGAAAATACGGCATTAATTGGGCTATTTAAAAGTCAGAAGTATGACGAAGCGTTAATGTTTTTCAATACCGTTGTGGAAGAAAAGTTTGCTGCATTAGATAAAGTAATTGAAGAAAAACAGATAATCCTCGACAAATCTAAAGCCGAACATAGAATTGAAGGAAAAGATATACGAACTATAGTGTACAGCACAACGAGCATAGGTGGTGGTGCGGTAATTATTCTTACTATTATCCTTATGATAACAGTAATAAAAATGCTGAAAAACATAGCCGATGAAATACGCAATGGCGTAAATATTTTAGGCACTTCGGCCTCTGAAATTCTGACTACTGTAACCGAAATATCTACCGGAGCTGCCGAAACAGCTACAGCTATTTCAGAAACAACTACTACGGTGGAAGAGGTACGACAAACAGCCATGTTGTCGAACCAGAAGGCCCTCTCGTTACTCGAAAGCTCCCAGCGTGCAGCCGACTCAGTAGAAAAAGGCAAAGAAGCAGTTTACAAAGTTTTTGAAGCAATGAAACGCATCGACACACAAATGGGAGTAATTTCCGATACTGTAGTTCGCTTGTCCGAACAAAACAGAACCATTGGCGATATCACTTCAACAGTAGCCGACATTGCCGACCAGTCGAATTTGTTGGCAGTAAATGCAGCCATCGAAGCAGCCAAAGCGGGCGAACAAGGACGTGGATTTGCGGTAGTAGCAAACGAAATACGCTCGCTGGCCGATCAATCGAAAAAAGCAACTCTTCAGGTAAAAGAAATACTGAACGAGATAAACAAATCCGTTAATCAGGCCGTGAATGTAACTAGTCAAGGCATAAAAGCGGTTGAAGAAAGTCGGATTTTGGTGTCGGAAAGCGGCAATGTAATTGAATTATTGTCGGAGAATGTGGAAGAAGCAACGCAAGCCTCGATGCAGATTTCTTCGTCGAACCAGCAACAAAAAGCAGGCATGGAACAAATAGTACCCGCAATGGAAAACATAAAACTTGCCAGTGAACAAAACGTAAGTGGTATTAAGCAGGCGCAAGCCGCAGCTCACGACATGAGCAACCTTGGTCAGAGCCTGAAAGCTATTATTTTAAAGTTCAATTTATAACCTGAAACTTAATTTATGAACAACAGCATGAATGACTTTATGCTTGAATTGCTTTCCGACTATAAAACGGAAGCCTTTGAGCATATTCAGACGATTCAGAACGGGTTAATTCAATTGGAGAATGAACCCGACATGGTAGTGCGCAAGCAACTGATTGAAGTCATTTTTCGCGAAACACACAGCCTGAAAGGTGCATCCAGGGTGGTAAATCAGGCTGAACCCGAAAAGTTGTGTATGCAACTCGAGTCGCATTTCAGCTTACTTAAACAACATATTTTAGAGCTTACAGCAGATTATTACACGCTTTACAACAAAACCTGCGACTTGCTTTCGGCGCTTATTGAAGCCATCAGTAAGCCCGAACTTAAACCATCGGTTACTCTCATTCAGCAAATTATACGTCAACTCGAACTTGCATTGGATGCGCTTCGAAAAAAGCCTGCCGAGACAATAAATAACAAGCCGGACAGCGAAACAAACATAAAAATTGAAACCGAAACAGTACATGTAGGAGAAACTGAAGCTTTGGAGAGTAAGAAAACTAGCATCCTTACACATGAAAATGATACAATAAGAATCAGTGCTCAGAAACTTAATGAAATTTTGCTGCAAACAGATGAGTTTGTTACCGTAAAAAATTCTATTGAGTACTTTGGCATACAGTTTCAACTTATCAGCAATCAAATATCTGACCTGCGCCACAACAAACATAATCATAATGCGATATCAAACGATAATCCATTGTATGACGAAAGAGATACAGTTGCCGAAACGATTAAAAAATTAGACGAAGATTTGATTTCGCTTTCCGCACAATTTCAACTTTTCCGTCACACTTTTGAGCGACAAATAGGTGAATTGCAGATAGATGTAAAAAAAACGCTGCTTTTGCCACTACGCACCTTATTTTTGAATACGCCAAAAATGTTGCGTGATTTATGTGTTCATTCGGGTAAAACAGTGGAATTTGAACTTTCAGGCGATAGTATCGAAATAGACCGTCGGATTTTGGAAGATTTGAAAGACCCAATTATGCACTTGCTGCGCAATTGTATAGACCACGGCATAGAACTTCCCGCCCAAAGAAAAGCAAAAAACAAACCCGAAAAAGGGAATATCAGCATACAGATTAAGATTTTACCAGATAAAAAAATTGAAATTACAATCGGCGATGATGGTGCTGGAATAAACAAAAACAAGCTACTCGAAAAAGCAGTGAAAGCCTCCATCATAAGCCCCGAAGAAGCTCATTTATTGACTGATGAACAAAAAAATCATCTTATTTTCAAATCGGGATTGAGTTCGGCCGAAATTATTACCGACCTCTCAGGGCGAGGACTTGGTATGTCGATAGTGGAAGAAAAGATATTGAGAAACGGTGGCAAAATTGAAATTGAATCGGAAGAGAACATCGGCACTCGTTTTCGGATTACGCTGCCACAAACACTCAATGTTTATCGTGGGGTGGTAGTGAGAGTGTCGGGCAATTATTTTTCTATTGCAGTGGTATATATCGAAAGAGTAATCAGGCAATCGGTAAGTGAAATACGAACTGTGGAATCGAAAAAGTGCATTTTTTATGCTGACAAAACCATTGCTGTAGTCGAGTTGAGCGAATTACTTAATTTGCCAAAAGCGATTCATCACAGCACAAAACAGAACACTCTTCATTTGCTCATAGTGAGTTTCGCTGGCGAACAGTTGGCACTTGTTGTTGACAAAATAAGCGGCGAATTTGAAGGAATGCTCAAAGATATGGGGTCGCAACTGAAACATGTAAAGAATATAACTGGAGTAACAATGCTCGGAAGTGGCAAGCTTGTTTCGGTGTTAAATATTGCGGAGCTGATGAGCAAAGCCAATAATTACACATCGAGTAACAATTACAAACTAACAAATAATGAAGTACCCGAAGCTCAAAAGCGTATTTTAATTGCCGAAGATTCCATTACTATTCGCTCCATGCTTCGTAGTTATGTGGAAAGTGCTGGTTATTATGTAAAAACAGCCGTCGATGGCTTGCAGGCGTATCAGTATTTGCAACAGGAGCGATACGATTTGGTGGTTTCGGACGTGGAAATGCCTCGCATGAATGGGTTTGAGCTAACAGCAGGTATCCGTCAAAATACAAGCTATTCCGATTTGCCAGTGGTGCTGGTTACGGCTCTCGAAACTGCCGACGACAAACAACGAGGACTCGAAGCTGGTGCAAATGCTTATATCGTAAAAAGCAGTTTTGAACAAAGCACTTTGCTCGATACCATTAAGAGGTTGATATAAAAAACTTGCCCTACATCAAATGTATTTGTTCTCTTTTTTAAACCAAAAAAACCGTATCTCTTATTTACAATGAAAATTTATTATGGAAAAACCTAAAATTAAAGTGCTTATAGCCGAGGATTCTATTGTGATTCAAAAAGTATTGAGAAACATGGTGGAAAATGATGATCGATTTGAACTTATTGGAATTGCCTTTGATGGACGGCAGGCTGTGGAATTAGCATTAAAACACAAACCCGACGTAATAAGCATGGACGTAAATATGCCTATTGTCGACGGAGTTGAAGCTACCAGACAGATTATGGATGTTCAGCCAACACCAATAGTTATTGTGAGCAGTTATTACAATTCGTCGGAGATTGACATGGCCATAAAAGTGTTGGATGCTGGAGCAGTCAACATTATGGAAAAGCCAAATGGCCCTGGGCATCCAAAGTATGAATATTCACGCAAAAACTATTTGAACATCTTAAAACTGATGGCCGAAATAAAAGTAGTGGGGCGTAGGCAAAAAATAAAAGTTACTGAAAAAGAAACGTCTTACAAACCAATTTTAACGGTACCGAAAAAAGTTAGCACTGATTACGAAATATTGGTGGTGGGTGCTTCGGCGGGAGGTCCCGAAAGTGCACGACATTTATTCGAAAAACTGCCAGCCAATTTTCCATTGCCAGTGGTTTTTGTACAGCATATCGACCCACATTTTGCCGATGGGTTTGCGGTTTGGCTGAATACTTATTCCAATATGCCAGTGGTTATCGCTTACGATAATCAGGAGTTTCTTCCTGGAAAAATATATATGTCGCCTGGCGGGAAACACATTTTTTTACGTTCTAAAACCACACTTGGTTTGTTATCTGAAACAAATTCCAATTTGTCAGTACCTTCAGTCAATAAGCTTTTTGAATCGGCCGAAAATATTTTTGGTAAAAAAACCATCGCAGTAATCCTTTCAGGTATGGGGTGCGATGGTGCTGAACAAATGAAAAAACTTAAAAATGCTGGTGCCTACACTTATGCTCAGGACGAAAAGACATGTTTAGTGTACGGTATGCCCAAAGAAGCTGTTACTGAGGGGGCAGTAATAAAAGTACTTCCTCCCACTGATATTTCGACAGATATATGTCAGCTAATAAAAATAAATAACTAAAATTTAATCGTTTATGAATATGCAAACAATAAAATCGATCATTGGAAACGGCTATATATTGGCAGCCGAAGACTCGCTTGTACAAGCCAAAAAGCTGGAACAAATACTGGCAAACAATGCGATAAAATTTGTTATTTGCAGCAATGGTGAAGAAGCTTACCGACAAGCACAATTGGAAATGCCGACACTTGTAATAAGCGACATAATTATGCCCGGAATGAATGGGTATGAATTGTGTCGGTTGCTAAAATCAGACATTCAAACCAAACACATTCCTGTTATTTTACTTACTTCTTTACAAGATCCTCACGATATTATCAAAGGATTGCAAGCCGGAGCTGATGCCTTTATTTCGAAACCTTATGACGAGAATTTTCTTCTCAACAGAATAAAATACCTTCTACAGAATACTGAGTCGGATAAAGTCCAGAGCGATGTTGGAAAAGTGAACCTGTTATTTGAAAATGTTAACTACGAGATTAATTCGGATAAGAAACAGATAATCGACCTGCTTTTGTCGGTATACGAGGCAGCCGTTTTACGCAACAACGAGCTCTTATCCATAAAAACTCAACTCGAAGAATCCAATCAATCGCTTAAGCAAGCAAATGACGACCTCACATCTTTTGCTCACACTGTTTCACACGATTTAAAATCGCCGCTTGCAGCCATTATGGGTTTTAGCGAGTTGCTTGTTTTAAACAATCGCTGTCAGAGTTGCAGTGAAGAATTCAGCTATATGGACGCCATTAACAAGTCGTCCAAAAACATGCTGAACCTTATAAATGACCTACTTAACTTTGCAAAATCAGGGAAAGTAGAAGTGGAGAAAACCGAAATAAACCTCTCGGAAATTGTTAAAGAAGTAGCTTCTGAAATTGCGCAACGTAATTCGAAACAAGAAGTTCAACTCGAAATTGAAAACGAAGTAAAAGCCGTGGCCGACCCAAAACTACTGCGAATCGTATTCGATAATCTTTTGGGAAATGCATTTAAATATTCAGAAAAGAAAGAAAAATCGCTGGTTAGTTTTGGACAATCAGTACAATTTGGCAAAACCATATACTGGATAAAGGACAATGGAGCAGGTTTCGACCCTTCAAAATCGGATAAATTATTCCAGCCTTTTCAGCGACTCCATAGTAGCGCCGAATTTAAAGGAACAGGCGTAGGCCTCTCAACTGTAAAGCGAATTATTGAACGCCACGGTGGACAAATTTGGGCAGAATCGGAAATAGGCCTTGGCTCTACCTTTTATTTTACGCTTGGTTAGATTTTTAGGTGGTTTTATTCAACTAAAGCTAGCAATATTTAATCAGCGGTTTGTAGCCGCTGATTTCTTTTAAAAACTGCTATTGTTATGTTAAGTTGAATTTGTCAGTTCCAACCCAACAAACCGCTTCAAGCGGTTGCGCGGAGAGTAGCGTTCAACCGCTTGAAGCGGTTCGACGCATTTCAGATGTTAGTGTCAAAACATACTTAACAGAACTCTAGTTGGTATTTGTAATCCTTGCCTCCACTTAAAAAAGATAATGTATTCAATGACATAGGTCACAGACTTGAACCAGTGAGCGGGATAATCCTCATCCTAAGTTAATTGCTGATTGAAATACATTTACATCAACATAGTTTTCCCGTTGCTTTGCAATGACTGGTATCATTTTTTATCAATTGAAGATGCCTCTGTCCAGTTGACCGATACAATTACTTCATTCCTTCTTCTAATAAATTCATAAGGCGGATTGTAACCAAGCAAACGGAATTTACCAAAATAAGTGATTCCTTTTTCGTTCAATAGTTTTGCTAATTTCTCTGAATATTTCTGAATGTCATCATCTGAGGCATAACCTCCAAACCGTATCACAGCTACATATTCATCTTCGGTTTTCTCAATTTTAACTCTGGAATTATCAGGTTTGGGGAGGTTTTCTTTGTTGTATGACGATGGCATAACAAAGCTCATAGCCGATTCGGAATTGTTGATATCCATGTGCACGGGAGAGGTCATTGAAATCTTCGTGTCTGACTCATTTCCGCCAAAAATATACCCTGCAAGCATTCTGAATCCATTCCCAGACAACTCTTTGTATGACTTGGCATTGGAATAAACTGTTGCAAGCGTGGCAGAGGGATAAAACCTTATCTCAAACTCTTTTTCAGTATATACTACTTGGTATTTCTGTTCTTCTGTTTTTGCCATTGTTTTGAAAGTAAAGGATATAATTATCAATAATAATGCAAAGCTTATTGCAAAAAAAATAGTTCGTTTCATAAGAAAAATAGTTTATAATTTTTAAATGCTTATCCCTTTTAGAAAAGTTACTATCTATTTTGAATTTTGATACTAGCACGCACAATGTAGGTGAACAACTGCTTGATAATTTATAAAAAATCTAATTATGCAATAGGGATTATATCAGTTGAAATTTTATCGACCCCCCAACTCCTGACCTCACCCCAACCCTCTCCAAATGGAGAGGGAGTAAGAAGGGAGAAAGAGTGATATTTACATATTCTAAAAATAAAAATTCTGGTCTTAAAGCCCCCATTTTGGGGGTTTTGGGGTCAAAAGCAAAAAAAAATAAAACTAAGCAATAATATTAAATATCCCAACTTATTTAATGTATAATAATAAGGGAAGTTTTCTTGGGAATCCGGTTACTACTGAAGGTTTCAATATAAAAAAAAGTGCTATTTTAATATGCGTAGCCCCATAGTAGCATCACGATAGCAAGAAAACTTCCCTTATTCCCTTATTTTTTAAAATCAAGTAAATTAAGACTATATGACTAACATTTCGGAAATGAAAATCTGCTTATTATCAGCACAATAGCAGTTTGTGTAAAATACATTAAAAAATTGTTGATCAGCGGATTAAATAATTAAAAAAGTTACACATTTCGACACAAATCACTAACTTTGAGGTGATTAAACAATAAAGTCGTAAAATGGGAAATATGCAACTGAACAAAAGTACAAATATTATTTCAGAGATAAATATTATTTCAGAGATAAAAGAGTTCGCATACGATTCCGAACAATTGACCAATTCTTTGGCAGGGGTGATAAGTAAATTCAAACTCAAAACTCAGGTATCAATTTTCGATGTTAATTATAAAATAGAAGTATTTAGAAAATAGAGACAAGCGCATTGTGACTGGCTCTTCATTCGCCCTCATCCGCTTTACATAAGCCATTGAAAAGCTTCAAGTCTGCATTTTAGGCATTCAAAAATAAAATAGCAGCATCCATATTTTTAATATAGTACAATGTGAAAAATTGGGTTGTTTTACTGCTTTCCAATCGACCTTTTCGTGCAGCATACATACAGTATTTTGGGAATATAGTTGGTAGGGAGGCACGGAACAAACGAGTATACAATATGTATTGAAAACCCTGCTTAGCGCAAGTTTAGCGAAGCGTAACTTGTGCTGAAAACCAGAAAAGTTTTTAACTTTAAAATTGTACAGTAAATATTGTGAGCCGTGTATCCAAGTTTCGTAATCCAGAGGCTATATATCTTGTTAGCTTCTTAACTGTTAATTGGATAGATGTATTCAAAAGAAGAGAATACAAGGATATTATAGTAGATAGTTTAAATTATTGCATAAAGAATAAAGGACTTGTAGTGTATGCATGGGTAATAATGAGTAACCATGTACATTTGGTAATTGAAAGAAGGTCTGTCGCTTTGGAGGATGTAATGCGTGATTTGAAAAAGCGCACTTCAAAAACGATATTAAAAGCAATTGAAGAAAACCCACAGGAAAGTCGAAAGGAATGGATGCTTTGGATGTTTGGGCGAGCAGGGGTAAAAAACGGAAGCAATACGAAATATCAATTTTGGCAGCAACACAACCAGCCAATTGAACTAGGTATAGAAGCTTTTGCCATTGATTCATCAATAGATTACATCCATAATATTCCTGTAAAAGCTGGATTTGTTGACTGTCCATGACATTATCCTTACAGTAGCGCTTGCGATTTTGCAGGTGAAAAAGGGCTGGTGGATATTGAACCATGCTAATCCGAAACAGTTACAAACTGGACGGATTGTCAGCACAAGTTACGCTTCGCTAAACTTGCTCTATCCGAAGTTAAGGTATCAAACCACCTTGAAAATGCAAAAAAAATGGATTTAATTGGTACGAAAAAATTATTACCAGCATCATAAATCCAAATTATGCCAGAAACAACCGATTAAAATCGAAATAATTAATTTTGATAAATCACGGATATTCAGCAGAATAATGAATACAACTGTTAATAAATACCAGTTACAAAGTTAATAAAATCATTTTTCTTGCACATTTATAGTATCTTTGTGCCGAAATTCAATTACTAAGAACTTTTTTAGTATTAAAAAGGTTATTTGTAAGAACATCTAATCATCTTATCATGAGTAATAATTTATTAAAAGGTAAAAGAGGTATTATTTTCGGAGCATTGAACGAAATGTCAATTGCATGGAAGGTAGCAGAGAAAGCAGTAGAAGAAGGTGCTATTATTACACTTTCGAATACGCCATTGGCAGTAAGAATGGGCACAACCAACGAGTTAGCCGAAAAGTTAAACGCTAAATTAATCCCAGCTGATGCAACAAGCGTCCAAGATTTAGAGACTGTTTTTAAAGAATCCATGGAAGCATTGGGTGGAAAAATAGATTTTGTATTACACTCCATAGGCATGTCGCCCAACGTGCGCAAAAAACGCACTTACGATGATCTCGATTACGATATGTTGAATACCACTTTGGATATTTCAGCCATTTCGTTTCATAAAATGTTGCAAGTAGCAAAAAAAATGAATGCTATCAACGATTATGGCTCGGTAGTGGCACTTTCGTATATGGCTGCTCAGCGCACAGTATTCGGTTACAATGATATGGCCGATGCCAAATCGATATTGGAGTCTATTGCCCGTAGTTTTGGTTATATTTATGGTCGCGAGCACAATGTTCGTATCAACACCATTTCGCAATCGCCAACGGTTACCACTGCTGGTAGTGGCGTAAAAGGAATTGATGGGTTGCTCGACTTTGCAGAACGTATGTCGCCACTTGGAAACGCTACAGCTGCCGAATGTGCTGACTATTGCGTAGTTATGTTCAGCGACTTGACCCGCAAAGTAACCATGCAGAACCTGTATCACGATGGAGGTTTTTCGAGCATGTCCATGAGCTATAAAGCGATGGAACAGTACAATAAGAGTTTTGAAGATTTTATGGACGAGAACGGTAAAATAATTTACGGTTAATCGTTTGTCCTAAAGTTTATTTACTTCTAAAAAATAAAGTAGGAGAAAGTACCAGTTCAATGGCGCTTTCTCCTTTTTTTGATAATATAGGAATTGACTAAACCCAAATATTTACATTTATAAATAATACCAAACTTGTAAAGAATACTTATATTTGTACTTCTTAGCATGCAACATTTATGCAGGTAATAACATCTATTATATGTATAAATTAATCTTGAGAATCTATGAAAATAAGTAAGGCTCTTATCAAAACATCAAACTGGATTTTAGCAACGCTTTTAACTCTGCTTGGATTTAGTAATTGCGAACCTCAGATAGAATATGGTGTTCCGAATGCAGATTATTCCGTAAAAGGAACAGTCGTAGATAAAGTCAATGCAAATACGATAAAAGGAATACGGGTAGGTTTTAGCTCAGCTCCTCAAATCATGCTTATGTATGGTGTAATGCCCACTCCTTATCGAACCTATAATGCCGATACCACCGATATTAAAGGAAACTACGATTTAACTCAACATTTTTATATTGGAGAATTTCACGAAAATGCAGTTCCAATTTTTGTTCAGGATATTGATGGTACTGAAAATGGATTATATCGCGACACTGTAATAGTCGTAAACTTTGAAAATGCAGTCCGAACCGGTAAACAAAAAAACTGGGATGAAGGGACATTAACTTTGAAGCAAAATATAGAACTAACGCCTAAGAAAGATAGTAATGAATAAATCACTTTCGTTACGAAAAAGAATAGGCCTTGAGATTTTCAGGAAAATGCGACAAAACAATGTGCGTACTCACGAGTTGAAAACGCTCTTTTGGGAATGTACGCTGCGTTGTAATTTATCGTGCCAGCACTGCGGAAGCGATTGTCACGTGCAGTCCGATCAAAAAGACATGCCTGTTGCCGATTTTTTAAACGTAATTGATCAGATTACGCCTCATGTGAATCCCAATCAAACCATGATAATTTTTACCGGTGGCGAAGCATTACTCAGAAAAGATCTTGAGCTATGTGGGAAGGAATTGTATCAACGGGGTTTTCCTTGGGGGTTGGTTTCAAACGGGATGGCATTGACTCGGCAGCGTCTAACCTCACTTTTAATGTCGGGATTGCATTCAATTACAATTAGTCTCGATGGATTTGAGGAAGCCCACAACTGGTTACGAGGACATCCAAAAAGCTTTACAAATGCTTTGAATGCGGTGAAAATGCTCGCCACAGAAAAAGATATTGTTTGGGATGTAGTAACTTGTGTTCATAAAAAGAACCTCAATGAATTATCAGCTTTCAAAGAGTTTTTAATTGAAACTGGTGTGAAACATTGGCGTATTTTTACGATTTTCCCTGTTGGAAGAGCCGCTGAATCATCTGAATTTCAACTTTCAAACGATGATTTTACTGCGGTTCTCGATTTTATTAGTGCCACCCGAAAAGAAAATCGAATTCATCTGAACTATGGTTGCGAAGGCTTTTTAGGCAATTACGAACAAGAAGTACGCGATCATTTTTACGCCTGTCATGCAGGTGTTAATGTTGCTTCAGTACTGATTGATGGCTCTATTTCAGCTTGTCCAAGTATTCGGTCAAATTTTCATCAAGGTAATATTTACAAAGATGATTTTATGGATGTGTGGAACAATCGCTTTCAGTCATTCCGAAATCGTAAATGGGCCAAGCAAGGTATTTGTGCCGATTGCGATTTGTTTCGGTATTGCGAAGGAAATGGAATGCACTTGCATGATGATGAAGGCAAACTTTTAGTGTGTCATTACAATAGAATAAACAAAAAATAAACTTCTTAACTCCTCTCTATGTGTATCCTAGTGTTATGTTAAGTTGAATTTGTCAGTTCCAACCCGACAAACCGCTTCAAGCGGTTGTGCGGAGAGTAGCGTTCAACCGCTTGAAGCGGTTCGACGCATTTCAGATTTTAGAGTCAAAACATCCTTAACAGAACACTGGTTATGAAATATGCTTTGTAATATTACAGAACCCTTTTGATGACTCTCAGATAATTTTCAACAAACTCAAAAACACTTATGTTGACTTTCGGCCAACTTTTATCTAATGGAAAATTAGCTTTGAAAAAGAAAAAAAAATCCAGAAAGCACGACCTTCTGGAATTTTTATTATTATATCGATTGGAAAAATTAGAAACTATCGATTTAGTTGAACCAATGGCAGTTTTAAGATTGTACGCAGTACCGAAAAGCCGCAAGATACTGTCTGTAAATTTAATAGTCAACTATAAACTTTCTTTAAAAAAATCGAACTGCACACAAGTGCTCCAATCCCCACTTAGTTTCAGAACAATTCCAACCACTAGCAAAATTGATGAACCAAGCAGTATAGGAGTTTTCGGAAGAAGTCTCATTAAACAAATTCATCCGATAATATTACGTTATCGGATGAATTATCGTGGTTATTTTAACTTGACTGTTTATACGAATATTATTTTGTTTTCAGTAACACTTGCAACACCAAATTAGCCCCGGAATAAGCAAAGAGTAAAAATAAAAGATTTAAATGTAATGTTGGTGTTTTTTTGTAAATTATACTGATGGTGAATCTGTTATACCACACGATGCAATCGTGCGGCAGCGAGGGGTATGTATTTCAGCTAATTAGTTTTTATTTGAAAACCTTATTTTTTTATTTTTCAACCTTAGTACAAAGAATATAGAATATATCCCTAAACCTTATTAAAAAAAACATCAGTATAAAAATAATGTAATAAGGTTGATATTGTGGCAACTCCCCAAGCTACTAAGGTTGAATACTTGAAAATAAGGTTTTTTAAAATAATTCAATTGTGTAACTGCTTTCTATCCTAATAAACTTTTTTTAAACTATCATGTTTTACTGTTAAGAAATTAATTCTAAAAAATTGTTCTAATATGAAAATCAGCAAATTAGTTTTCGTTTTAATTGCAGCAGTCATGCTTCTTTACCTTTTTTCCTTCGTTTCGGAAAAACCACAAAACGCTAGCAAACAAACTACTAGGGAATTGTATCTACAACATTGCGCTTCTTGTCATGGCGAAAATCTGGATCGATTTGCAGCACGCCAATGGGTGTATGGAAATTCTGTAAAAGAAGTATCGTCAACCATAAAAAACGGTCGTCCGCCCATTGGAATGCCTAGTTATGCCAAGGTGATGAGCGATGAGCAGGTTGAAGCAATGGCAAATTATATGATAGCCGAAGTGGCAAAAGTACCTGCCAACGAACCTTCGCCATTTAAGGTTGGGGATATTGTAAAGTCAGCTGATTTTTCATTTATTTTAAAAGAAGTGGTAGGCGAAAACCTCACTATACCGTGGGGATTGGCATTTCTGCCCAATGGTGACATGCTGGTAACCGAAAAATCAGGAACATTGTATCTGGTTTCGAAAGCTAAGATGACAAAAATAGAAGGACTCCCAAAAATCACGGTCAAAGGACAGGGCGGATTGCTCGATGTGATAGCTCACCCCCAATTTAAAACTAACAAATTGATTTATATTTCGTATGCCGATGCTGAAACTGACAATCAAATAAATACCTCGATAGCTAAAGCTGAACTTAGAAATGGCAAACTGGTAAATCTGAAACGGATAGTTCATGCTTTGCCAAACTCCAATTCGGGAGTGCATTTTGGATGCCGCATGTTTTTCGATAAAAATGGGTATTTGTTCTATTCAATTGGCGAGCGCGGCACAAAAACGAATGCACAGGATTTGACAAATTACTGCGGAAAAATTCATCGTATTCACGACGATGGCAGTATCCCAGTCGACAATCCATTTGTGAAAACGCCAGGTGCGGTTGGAAGTATATGGAGTTATGGGCACAGAAATCCGCAGGGACTTTGGTACGATAAGAAAAAAGATATGATATGGGCAAACGAACATGGACCCAAAGGAGGCGACGAATTGAATATTATCAAAAAAGGAAAAAACTATGGCTGGCCTGTCATCACTTTTGGAGTGGATTACGATGGCACCATTATTTCGCCCGACACTGCCAAAGTGGGAATGGAACAGCCTGTTTATTATTGGATTCCTTCCATTGCCCCAAGTTCATTAACCAGAGTTACCAATCCTATTTATAAAGGTTGGGTAGGAGATTTTTTGAGTGGATCGCTGAGTTTCGACTCCCTCGACCGATTGATAATGAAAGGCGACAAAGCGGTGGGTCACGAAAAATTATTAGCAAAAATAGGACGGATTCGCAATGTAGTGCAAGGGCCCGATGGCTTTATTTACATAGCTGTTGAAAAGTCAGGTAAGATTTACAAAATTGTTCCAACCAACAATTAGAACTTAGAAAGTGAACGACCGTACATCCCATATCCTAATTTTCATACTTGTCTTTTCGTTGATTGCGCCTATACGTGCATCTAAACAAGCAGCAACAGATAGCTTGCGCAACGATAGTACCACCCTCCAGAAGGTTGATTTGGAAGAGCTTGTTGTAACTTCATTCCGTTACAATAAAAACGTTCGGAATATCTCCGCACCTTTTCAGATTATCGGGAAAACTAGAATTGAGAATAACGCTATGGGCGAATTGGCAACTGTATTAAATTCCGTACCTGGATTGCAAATGCAGTCGGGCACTTTTCAAACTACAAAAATTAGCATTAGGGGAATTGGTTCCCGCAGTCCGTACAGCACAAACCGAATGCGGGCATTTCTGGATGATATTCCCCTTACTACTGGCGATGGAAGTACGGTTATCGATGATATTGAACTCACTTTTATCGACAAAATTGAGATTACAAAAGGCCCACATTCCGCATGGTATGGTTCGGGTATGGGCGGTTCGTTGCGGTTTGTGAGTTTAATGGAACCTAACAAACCTTTTGTAACGGAAGCGGCTGTTAGTTTAGGCTCTTTTGGCTTGGAAAAATACAGCGGAAATGTTCGTATTGCCAAACCGGCAGGCTTTTTTAATGTTGGACTTGCACGGTTGGTAGGTGATGGCTATCGTCAAAATAGTAGCTTTTCGCGAAATTCAGTTTTTATTTCTGGTCAAAACAGAAAACGCAACAAGCTAAATTATTTATTTTTGTACAGCGATGTTAATTCTCTGACACCGAGTTCTATCGATGAGCAAACATTTATAAATTCGCCATCGTTGGCTGCGGCCAATTGGCTCAATGTGAAAGGCAGCAAAGATTACGAACGTTTTTTGGGTGGTGTCAGACTCGAATCGCCAATAGGCCCGCGATTTAAAAATATAGCAACTTTGTCGGGAAGCAGTTACGACCAATATGAACTTCGCCCTTTTAATATTCTGGATGACAAGGCCATGTCATTCAATTTTCAGGAGAATGTGATGTATACTCATTCCTTGTTTTCTGTTTCGGCAGGTTTTGAATGGTTGCACGAGAATTACTTTTGGCGTATTCTGCAAAATAACACCTTGCTCGAAAAACAAAAATCCAACGAAATTCGCAATCAGTTTAATACCTATCTAAGTTTAGAAACCAAACTTTCCTCAACAATTCTGTTATCGTTTTCGGGTAATATTAACTCAACCCGATACCAAGTTTTCGATTTATTTTTGGCAGATGGCATCGATTATTCAGGAAGTTATTTCAATAAACTCTTTTTTTCGCCCAAAATAGGATTGAACTATAGCTACAGTTCAAATCTTAGCTTTTATGCATCCGCTGGTCAGGGATTTTCGAATCCAACAGCCGAAGAAAGTCTCACTTCACAAGGATTTTTAAATACTGCATTACGTCCAGAACAAGGTTGGACAATTGATTTAGGAGCGCGAGGAACAGCTTTTGCCAACTCACTTTCGTATGAAGTATCGGCATATTCAATCTTCCTAAACGATCTATTGGTTACCAAGCGTATTTCGGAAGAAGTATTTTATGGCGAAAATGCAGGAAAAAGCGTGCTGAAAGGAATTGAATTGGAACTAAAGTACAAACCAGCAAGGTATTTTCAAACCCTGGTATCGTTCAGCAAATCGGACAATCGCTTTAAAGAATTTATAAGCGATAATGTAAATTATACGAACAAGCAGCTCCCTGGAATCCCGACTATGAATGTAAACATGGACCTGCAGACTGTTTTGTTTAAGAATTTGCAATTGAATGCAATTTATAAATACAACGGAGCACAATTTTTGAACGATGAAAACAGCAAGCAAAACAAGGCTTGGCAAACTGTAAATTTACGAGCCGGTTACACGCTTGAAGTATTCCGTAAACACAATGTGCAGCTCATTGCCACCATCAATAATCTTTTCAACGAAAAATATGCTTCCATGATTCTTGTAAATGCTCCAACTTTCTCGAACCGACCCCCACGCTATTTTTACCCAGCATTGCCCCGCAACTTTTTATTCACTATTAAAATGCAATTGATTTAGTAGATTATATAAGTTTCCGCAACCAGTGCGAATTTGTAATCTACATGTTTTCAACTCACAATATGCCATTTATAGTTGGAGATAAGCATTTGGTAAGAGCTTAGGATTTTAAAGTCTTGCATATATCCTAACCTGGACAGACCAGAACAAAGAGCAAAGAACAAAGACCTGACAAAATCCATTCGCTCATTTACTTAGTTTTGGCTGAAAAAGTATAATTATTCCCACTCCCCCATCAAATGATTTTGTATAATTTGTAGTTCAACTTTATTTCATTATTAGTTTGTAAAATATTTAGATTGTAATGTTTCCTATACAGCCTGAAATGTGAAGAATTCTTTGTAATTTTGGACTTTAAAATTTAAACCTCTTTGATTCTACAAGGTTTTAGAATCTTAAAACTTAGGGATTTTAATTTATATTCCTTCAATCTATTTTACAATATCGTAACTTTCAGATAAATGACTATTCAATACGCATCCGAATTACATTTGGAATTCACTGAAAACAAAGAGTTTTTGAAAAAACAGTATTCTAATTCGCTGATAATTTTCAATTTCTTAAATTGTAAATGGTAAGTTGTTAAATTGTAAATACTTAAGTTGATTTTAATATGAGTGATTTCCCCGAAAACTTTGACCTTGACAATAAGGAATTTAAGTATGCTGAGCAACTGATTCTTTATTCAAATCGTTCTATTTACCTGACTGGTAAGGCTGGAACGGGTAAATCTACATTTCTTAGGTATATCGCCCAAAACACTACTAAAAACTATATTATTGTAGCACCTACAGGTATAGCTGCTATCAATGCTGGAGGGATGACTATTAATTCATTTTTCCAACTTCCTTTTATTCCCTTTGTTTGGGAACTCTTTGATGAGGCACAAAGACAAGGCTTTTCTAATTTCAGTAAAGAAAAACGTGAAATCATTCAAAAAGCTGATCTCATTATTATCGATGAAATTTCAATGGTAAGAGCTGATGTGATTGATGCCATTGACTATCGGTTACGGAACTTTGGAGGAAAAAAACACTTGCCCTTTGGTGGAAAGCAAATTTTATTCGTGGGTGATACTTTCCAACTTGAACCAATAGCAAGGTCAAATGAATGGCAAATTCTCAAAAATTATTACGAATCACCTTACTTTTTTAGTGCAAGAACCTTCAAGGAAATGAATTTCATGAATATCGAACTAAAAAAGGTATATCGTCAAAGTGATGAAAAATTTATTTCCCTGCTCAATAAAGTGAGAGTAAACCAAGCCAAAATTGAAGACTTGAATGAATTGAACAAAAACTACTATCCCAACTTTACACCCAATGATAATGAAGGTTATATTACACTGGCCACAAAACGAGATATAGTTGATGCTACTAATTTGCAGAAATTGAATCAACTTGAAGCTGCAGTTTTTACATTCGAAGGGATTATTGAAGGAAAATTCGGAAGGGAAAACTCAAACAATGATGATTTGTTACCCACCAATAAGATTTTAGACCTTAAAAAAGGAGCTCAGGTCATGTTTGTGAAAAATGATAGAGCTGGGAGATGGGTAAATGGAACCATTGGAATAATTGAAAAATTGTCTGAAAAGAAAATTTCAGTAACTATTTCAAAGAATGAAAAAAGTGTGAGCTATGACATTGAAAAAGAATCATGGGAAAACCTGAAATATGAAATTGACAATAAGACTGGGAAAATAGTTGAAACGGTCATTGGCACTTTTGTACAATATCCGATAAAATTAGCTTGGGCTATTACTATCCATAAAAGTCAGGGTTTGACCTTTGACAAACTTGTAATTGATATGGGTGGAGGTGCATTCTCAGCCGGTCATACCTATGTGGCATTAAGTAGATGTACAAGTCTCGAAGGTATTAAGTTAAGAACAGCAATCAGACCAAGTGATATCATAGTCCGAGATGAAGTGATAAGATTGGCACAAACAGCCAACAACGAAACAGCTATCAATCATGAATTGTCTGATAGCCAGGCAAATTATTATTACAAGGATAGCATAAAAGAGTTTGATAATAACAATTTTGAATTGGCTTACGAGAATTTAATAAAAGCCATTGAATTTCGTGATGATACATCACAGCCATTTTTCAAACGATTTTTGTCATTCAAACTGAATCAATTAAAATTCAAAAATGATAAATTCAAAAACCTTGAAAAAAGCATCTCAAAACAAGCTTCAGATATTGCAAAACTGAATGAAAAATTAAAGACTAAAGACCTTAAAATAAAAGAACTAGCAAATGAACTTTCAGACAATCAAAAGGAGTTCGAAAGTTTATATAAGGTAGTTGATTTAAAAGAAAGAGAAGAGCGAAATGCGGCCAGTCAGTTGCAATCAAGTAAAAAAGAATTAGCTCTCCGAGAGGAACACAGCAATAAAGCTACACAAACTAATACTGAGAACCTGATTCGACTCGAAAATGCAAATCAAACGATAACTAATTTGTTAGAAGAGAAAAAGGAATTAAAAACAGAAATTTCTAATTGGAAAAAATATACTGTTATTGCAGTTGTAGCTCTATTTGTTATTCTTGTTTTGGTGTTGATTAAGATTATATAAATTTAGAGGAAACGACCCATTTGAATATGGGAGTTGGTTGGATTGGTTTCAAGATTGGTATCTGGAGATTGGAAATAGAGTTAATTCCGTTATCTGATATTCTGTGAATCTTATTTACATATCAAATTATAAACGCTTATTAAAGAAGCACATAACAGATTTTGATTGCTAAACACAAACGCTCGATAATTGTTAGATTATCGAGCGTTTAAATGGGTTTTTCTGTGGAGCTGGAGGGAGTTGTAACAACAATCTTTCAAGCTCTATTTCAATGAGTTATATTCGTAAAATCATTTGGGTAACCGATTTTTCACCCTCGAAAAAAGGTTCAAAAAGTGGTAAATCTTATGATACAAAAATACGAAATATCTATGATATAACAAAGGATTGCAGACTGTTTTTTAGTGTGGTTTACATATATTATGTAGGGAGATAACTAACTTCTGGTATGCTTTTGCTGTCTGTTATCTTGTAATGAAAGGATGTACTTGTTCGGCTTTTAGTCCAGTGTATTGGCAAAACTCGTCAATGCTGACGAATTGGTGTTCCTGCTTTTGATAATGATTCTTTATCTGCGCAAGTAACGATCTGCCGTAACGTTCGCTTTTGCCGGTAATGCGTTGCACATCCTTTGGGTATATGCAAATACGTTTGACTTCCATTGTGTCATTATTTCAATGCAAATATACAACTAATAATGCGTTTATTAAAACCTTTTTTGGCAATAACGGCAGATATGGACATTGTCGGAAGTGCTTGTGTTCGGAAATGAAATTTGTGATTATACTTTTGTTCCAATAATTTTAAAAATATAGTATTATGGCACAACAAAAAAGTATTCTCAAATTAAAAGGAACTATCGGTGGAATTACATTCTACAAATCAAAAGATGGTTATCTTGCTCGTGAAAAAGGTGGTGTCGACGCTTCTCGTATTGCCAATGATCCGGGATTTGCTCGAACTCGTGAAAATGGTGCTGAATTTGCCAATGCCGCTTCAGCAGGTAAGTTATTGCGTGATGCCGTTCGCGTATTAGGTCAAAATGCATCGGATGGGCGTGTGACGTCTCGACTTACACAAATCATGGCTCAGATTAAAAACATGGATGAAGCAAATGCCAGGGGTGAACGAAGTGCAGCCGAAGGTATGGCGAAAGCCGAAGCTAAACTGTTGTTGAAAGGTTTCAACTTCAATGTTAATGCTGTTCTTGGAGCTGTTTTGTATAAACCCTATCAGTTGGATACAGCTACTGGTGAAATTAGTATTGCAGTTCTTGCTCCCCAGAATGACATCAGTCTCCCACAAGGAGCTACTCATGTTATCTTCCGCAGCGGTTTAGCAAGTATAAATTTTTTGACTGGTGAAAGCGAAATTACGGTTTCAGAACCTGTTCGATTGGCGATCAATGGATTAGTACAAGCTTTATCGGTAAAACCTACAGAAGCTCCTGAGCTGGATGGAACTCGATTTATACTGTTATCTATTGACTTTGTTCAGTCGGTAAATAATCTGGATTATTCTCTGAATAACAACTCTTATAACGTATTGGCAATTGTTGAAGTTGTGTAAGAAGCCTCCCCAACCCCTCCGAAAGGAGGGGCTTTCAAATTCTCTGAAATTATTTCAAGTATAATATAAAGCATTAATTCAAGATTTATGACAACAGAAAATAATTCTACAGTAACCAATCCGAATGAAATGACCTTAGTTGAACGGGTTAAAGCTCCAACACCGAAGTTCTTCAAAACTTTACGAACAATCGGTATCGCATTAGCCGCTGCTGGTGGAGCTCTTTTAGCAGCTCCGATTGCATTACCTGCTGCTGTGATCTCAATTGCTGGTTACATTGTGTTGGCTGGTGGTGTGATGACCGCAGTAAGTCAAACTGCCGTTGATACTAACAATTCAACAAAATAAAATGAAACTCCTTGATACAGCCACTAACAGCAATGTGTTTGCCGGAACATTCGGAGGGATGATTCTATCTGTTTTTAGTAATCTGTTTTTACAAGACTTGCTGAAAACTATTATACTTGCTATTGTTGGAACTGTTGTGAGTTTTTTTGTATCGTTGGTTTTAAAGAATTTCATTCGGCGAAAGAATAATCATTAAAAAACTACTACTTTCTGGCGTGGTAACCTTTTGTAGTAGTATGGCCTCCCCAAAATGGGGAGGCTTTTTTATGGCTATATCTGAACTAAAAATACTTATAAAAAAGCATCCGCCTGATATTGGAGATTAAAAGTAAATTTTGTTTGTATTGCTGTTCTAGTACTTCCAAACTGCGAAGAACTGCCACCGCTTTTTCAAACTGAGCTGGATTCTTTTCTACTTTATCCAAGCCATCCAAAAGGCAGTTATTTACATCCCGAAGGACTACAAACGGAATGACCGAACCACGCAAAAACGGATAAAAAGCTTTTGACTGCCAAAGGCTATACGATAGCCAATAGATTCGTTCTTTTGCGGCTTCGCTTTTGCATTGAACGACAAAGCAATTTGGACAGGGAGTTACAAGTGGCTTTCCAGTGTTATTTCCTTTGTTTAAGATAAAGAAATGAGGTTTTTTAATTTCTGATTTCTGACTGTAAGACTTCAAAATAAAGGTACACATGAGCTTAACGATTAAAGGGTTAATAAATGAGGGACTGCCCCCTGCAAATAATTTTTACCCCCAGAAAAGAGAAAAAAAAGAAAAGAAGAAAAAAAAGGATATACTTCTGAAACAGCCAGAGCCGCGGCGGCTGTCAAGGTTTTTTGTCAGAATACTACCCGAAGCGTAGCGAGGTGTGGAGATTGTGACAAAAACCCGTAGGGCTTGACCTTTACTGACGGTAAGCGGAACGGCTATCTTTGTATATTCATTTTTTTTTGCGGAAAACGTATTTAGCTTCTTATATTAGATTTTAGAACCAAGAGCCAAGAATAAAGACTTGAAACTGAACATTGTGATATTGAGTTATCGTTTTGATATTTGGTATTTTAGTTGATTTTCGGATTGTATTATTTACTGCCCAAAGGGCATATAAACTGCAATTCAATAGAATATTTACCGGGGCAGACACCTCGCAGAAATAAAAAACATACCGTTGGAATAGCGGCGGAAAGGGCTTGGGTAAAAACGGAATGAATGTAGCTTGCGGAATGGAAATGAGTATTTTACTTAAGCCGAGCGGTGCTGAGGTGTATGCTTGTAATGATAGCGAAAATGGAGTGTAAGGTGTCGAAGCGAGGAACGAGCGAAGAGCCTGGAACGTAATGAAGCGAAAATGGAATGCATATACCGCAAGCACATTGATAAATTAACCCGTAATGTTTTTGATTTTCTGCACAAAAATGGGTGGTGGGGAATATTGAGGAATTGCACGAAGTGCTGAATAACTTACAAGCTGCTTGAAAAGGAGCTTGACATCTGTCCCCATATTTTGAAAACCTTTTATAGTTTTTATTGCTACCTTAAAAATCATACACTTACAATAAAAACTATAAGTGGTTTTCGGGGCTTTACTTTCAGGTTGGCGGTACGCCTGATGAACTCACCGATTAGGTGTAATAAACTTACCGCTCTGCCTACAGGCGATTATCGGGGCTAACTCGTCGCAGAAATAAAAAACATACCGCTGGAATAGCGTTGGAAAAGTGGCATGGGTGCGACTAAAGGAACGTAACATGTGGAGAGAAAGAAAGAGTACTTATGCTGTGTGGTGCTGAGGTGTATGCTTGGAATGATAGCGAAAATGGAGTGTCAGGTGTCGAAGTGAGGCACGAACGAAGCTCCTGAAACGGTAATGAAGCGATAATGGAACGCATATACCACAAGCATATTGATAAATTAACCCGTAATGTTTTTGATTTTCTGCACAAAAATGGGTGGTGGGGAATATTGAGGATATTGAACGAAGTGCCAGGCAAACTACAAGCTGCTTGAAAAGGAGCTTGACAGCTGTCCCCATATATTGAAAACCTGTTGTGTTTTTAATTGATACCAGAGATAAGCCTACAATGAAAAATACAAGTGGTTTTCGGGGCTTTATTCTCGTATTGCCGAGGCTTAACTACTCGCCGATAGGGCGTAATAAACTTACCGCTCTGCCTTCAGGCGATTATCGGGGTTAACTCGTCGCAGAAATAAAAAACATACCGCTGGAATAGCGTTGGAAAAGGGCTTGGGTAAAAACGGAATGAATGTAGCTTGCGGAATGGAAATGAGTATTTTACTTAAGCCGATCGGTGCTGAGGTGTATGATTGAAATGATAGTGAAATGTAGTGTCAGGGGCGAAAGCGAGGAACGAGCGAAGCTCCTGAAACGGTAATGAAGCGATAATGGAAATCATATACCGCAAGCACATGGATAAATCAACTCGGAATGTTTTTTATTTTCTGCACAACTGATGGGTGGTGGGGAACTCTTGAGGCTCTTCGGACAGCGTAGCGGGGCAAAGCGTTGATTTTGTGCGGCTATTATACATAATTAGGTTATGGGCTTCCTTATTGATTTGGCTATTTGCCAAAGGAATGACCATAACTACATGTTATGTATAATAGCTTTGAGTTGTTTTTTTTCTGGCACAAGTGTAGCACGGTGGTGGCGGTTGGAGTGCAAACGTCTTTTTGCCTGTGGGTTGATTGGCTTATTGATTTTTTTGAGGAACGAGAAAAAGCAATGTGCCAACTGTGCGTGGATTGCAAAAAGTGTGACAGAAAAAAAACAACAGCAGGGTTGATTGTGCGGAAGCCGACAAAAAGACCGTGCAAGCCCTGCGCTTCGGCATGCTCAGCGAGCTGACGAGAAAGGGCGGGGATTTTTGGCGGCTGGGGATTTTGCCTGCGGAGCTGCCCGTAATTAACTTACAGGCGAAGCCTGACCTTTGGTTCTGATAACTTTGTAATGGCACACTTTTAAAAAAAATGCGCCAACTGAGCTGTAAAAATTAAGCCAAATTTAATAGAGGCTCAATAGCTATTTATCTAAAGTCTTCAAAGAATTCTCTTTTCATTTCATCTTTAATATTTAAATCACAACCTGTAATTCTACGACTTACATATTCTTTATGCTCATAAAAGTCCAATCTATTAGGCAGTCTTTCAATAATTGATAAAACTTCATACCATGTTTTCTTTTCTCTTTCAAGTATTGGAATATGACTACCAGACCATGTTTGACTTCTGGGAATAATTTCTAAATTTCTAAATACTTCAAAATTACTGCTTCTTCTTAAAAAAATCTCTAAGAATTCCATCTTGTAATTAGTGTATTTATAGCAAATAATGCTAAAGACCATATCAATGTATTCCTCATCTGAATGTTTTTCTTTGAAAATCTCTTTTAAATAAGCAATAGGTTTATCTCCATGTTTATCAATTGATTTAGGGAAAAATGCAGCGACCGCTCTTTCAGACATGTAATAGGTTTTATTTGAAATAAAATACTCAAATATTGAATTTATTAATTCGGCATAATTATCAAACTCCCAAATAAAATCAAATTTTTCATGTTCTAAATCATGATAAGACATCCTATCCGAGGTCTTAAATTTCAAAAGTTGAATTAAAATAGTTGAATCTCGTTGAAGAAGAGTTCTAAAAATACTTTTTTCATAATCAAAATGTTGCTCAATTCTTCTTGAAAATAAATAAGCTTCAGTAAGCATTTCAAATGAAAACTTGTTGAATGTTGTACACTTTCCTATAAAACGTTGACCGACACCTATATTGATATTTTCATTTTTTATCTTTGCTAATATAATTTCTAAGATTTCAGCATAAATAGCTTCTTCTTTTTTTATTCTCTGATATTTACTGACGAAAGCTAAATCCCAAAATATATATTGTGTTGTTAACGATTTAATTGACATTAAAAGGTCTGAATATAACGTTAGGATATGTTCATCGCTTACACTATCAATCATTAATGCTTGATGATAACAAAATTTAATATTTACGTCGTAGTTTTTTATTACTTCGAAAGCTTCATAATAAGACTGTGGTGATACTTGAAAAAAACAATTAAAAATCTGTGTAAAATTAAGATTGAATCTAAATTCCTCATAGTTCAATTTGAGTACTATTAGAAATAAGTTTTTATCATTTTGAGCAAGATTACCGAAAATCGTATTTAGAGAACTTTCATACTGCCATACTATGTTACCTCGACTTACTTTTGTTACTCGTTTTAATATTGAAGAAACATTTTTAAAAAGAGTTGTATATTTATCTATCTTAAAATCAATACAGTAGTCAAGCAATTCTTTTTTGTGTAATTTTTCTTCCTCTTCCCAACCCAATTCTCTTTTTCTATGTCTATCACGTTTAAGTACTTCCGTAAGGTTGTAAAGTCCATTTTTATATTCATTTTTTATTTCTTTTGAATAATCAATTTTCAACCAATCAAACACCTCTAAAATATTTTGAAGTACAAAACAGTCTTCAAATTCATTTGAATTAAAATGTTTATCTATTATTTTAAAGATGAAGCTTTTATCATGCTTCAATATTTCATCAGAATCTTTGTATTCATAAAGGTTTAAACGAAATAATACTTGAAGAATTATTTCTTTTTTAGCATTTTGTAAAAGGTAATTGAAGCATTTTGTTCTAAATGTCTCTATAGAATTTGAGAGCCATAAATGAAATGTATAAATGGTTATTCCTCTTCCATTTCCTTCATCTTCTCGAAATTCAATTTTAAGATAGTCAGGAATTATTTCAGCTAACACATTCTCAAAAACTTCATTATCTGAATTGGATTTAGTTTTTTCTATTAAAAAGTCAAAAAGTAAATGCTGAATACGGTCTCCATACATATAGCCTAATCTCGAGAAACTAAACTTTTCTTTAATTAAATAAATAATGGATGGCATTTTAGACGGAATTCTATTCGCATAATAAAATATAAGTTCTAATGCATCTTTATAAAACTCATCGGAATGATATTTAAACCTTGCTAAGATTTCAAGGTCTTTTCCTACTCCAGATGAGAATTCATTTAGTTCATAACTATATCTATATTTAGTAGATGAATCTGGTTCTTGTTTGTCTATTTGTTTCTTTAGAAATATGAATACTTGTGGACTTAAATAAAACCAAAATAAATCAAGATACTTCAAGGAGTTTTGATAATTATCAAGCTTTTCAATCTCTATCCATTTTGACAAAATTATTGGCTTTAACTTTGATTCAATATGTTTGTAATTGAAAGTATTTATCACTGGGACAATTGTGTCTGTTATCCTACTTTCGTAATTCAGATAATTGTCAAGAAAAAATTTAAAGCTTAAGGTCTCATTCACAACAACAGCTTTATAAAAAATATATGTTGCAAATATTTGGTCTGAAATCTTCACTACTTGTTGTTCAAATAAGTCAACTAATTCAGATTCATGTAGTGAATAACAGGTTTCCCAAAACTGGTTCTCGTCAATATTTAGATTTTCAAATATGAAATCACAAAATTCTTTATTGTTTTTATCTACTATAGAAAAGAAAGAGATAATTGCTAAGACTTTTAGAGTTATTGGCTCTTTCAAAAGTTTAACTTCGTTGAACAAAGGCTCAAAATATTCATCATATATTTGAGATACATCATTAAGTTCATCAAGATTTTTTGCATTTATTGCAACTTTTGCGCACATAATTGCCAATCGGGCATTTCCTTGAGCAATTCTTAAAATTCTATCTACATATGATGGCTCATTAATTTTAAAATCATCAGATTGAATAATGTCTTTTATCTCATCATTTGAGAATACATTTATTTCTAAAGTAGAGTAATTGTAATTACCTGCGATAGATTTTACCTGTTGGAAAGCGTAATCTCTTACTGTTACTATAATTTTCAAGTTAGATGAAGCTCTATTCTCAAATAAACTAAGAATCCATTGAAAGTTTTTGGCAAGCCTGTTTGCATCATCTACAAGTAGCACATAATTTTTATCATTCCTAATAATTGATTTTAAGTCATCCCAAATTGGAATTCCTTTGTTTCCAATGCATAAAAAGGTAAAATCATTTTTATCTGAATAACATTTTGCTAGTTCTATTGCAAATTTAGATTTACCTGTTCCTGATGCTCCATGAACTATTAGTATGTCATTAATATTTAAGAGATTTAATCCATTTTCAATTTCTTTTTCTCTACCTAAAAAAAGATTGCTTAATGGGGTTGAGATTCTATTCTTCTCATAATTAGATATAAATTCAGAAGGTTCTTGAATTTGACCTGTTCCAATTTGAATGTCAAGAAAGCTACCTAGAATTGGATAATCAAGTACAGAAAATGCCAAATCTCTTATCCCTTTTAAATCCAAAACACAATTTGGATTGTGCTTTTTACATAATTCCTCAAGTTTTTTCTTTTCATCAGGTTTAATACGTTCAGTAAAGCAAAGTATTACCTTATTTATTTCTTCTTTTTTTAATCCTGTTTTTGATGTGTCAAAGCAGTTCTCCACATCTGATTTTAGCTTGTTATAAAAGCTTTCTCCTGTCTTTAATCTCTCTCGTGTAGTATATTCAGCAAAAATCAATTCATTATCTGCACTTGTAAAATAAGAGTCTGGGATTCCTTTTCTAGACTTTTCTTTTCCAATGACACTTCCAATTGGGGTAATTGAGTTTGGATTTAACTTTAAATATAAGTAATGATTACAAAATTCTTGGAAAATGTCTCCATTTATTCTTACTAAAGCATTTTCAATTTCTACAACTTTAATCATAAGCTTTAGTGTATTTCATTTTTATTATGTAGTTTTTTTTTATTCTAACTCCGCAATACTTCCAATTAATACCAACAGACTATCTGTACTTTCTTCGTTAGAACCATAAGGCAAAGCACTTTCAATACCTTCTGTAAGTCCCATATTTTCCAGCAAGGTTTGACATTTTTGTTTTAAGTATGCTTTTACTGTTGCATTGGCATTCGTGATATTATTCAGTATATCCGGACAGTTATCAAAAATATAAATAATATCTTCAAAATCGTGACTTTGTCGGAGATCGTTTCCTCCACGCCCTTTGTGTGCTTCGAACTTGGCGGCTACATAATACTCAGGTGGAAATACAAATATTTCTTGTCCGTCGGGTAATGTTTTAGTGATTTTAGTGTTTACTCCGTCTTCGTACCAGATGTTAGTGAATCCTAGTACATCGGGGTCTGTAGGCATTACATCCACTAGTATATTCCGGTAAACCCATCTACAAATGGGTGCTCCTTGTGAAGTGTCATTCTGGAATTTCCTTGCTCTGAGGTTCTCTTCTAATTCGGCATGGGCACGTCTTGAACTTAACTCTATTACACAATCCACGTCCAGTGTTGGCCTGATATCGGATGCAGCCGGATTATCCACATAGAGTTCAGCTACAGAGCCACCCACAAATACCATTTCGTCTTTTAAATCTCCTAAACCAGCTGCAACAGTTTGGAGCATCGTTATATTGTTACTAGGCATTTTTTAGTCGTTTCTTTAATTCCTCAATGGCAATTTCTATTTCCCGCACCCGTCCAACCCGTATTGTATCTATGATAGTCAGGAGTTCGTAAAAGAACACATCATTTTCAACTACTTTTGGCAATGTTTTATACAGCGGTTCAATTGCTTGTCCGCGTGAATTTCCTTTTGGGTAGGGCCATACATATATATCATTACC
>JBBRHJ010000006.1:0-34791 GCA_038222885.1 Bacteroidales bacterium
GTTTAAAATTCTCAAAGTAAAATTGGGAAAAGATAATGACAAAGAAATGATTGAAACAATTCGATCTGTCAGTAATGTTCCGATTTGTGTGGATGTCAATCAGGGTTGGAAGGATAAATATCAGGCGCTGGATATGATTAATTGGTTAAGCGAAAGGAATGTGGTTTTTGTGGAGCAGCCAATGCCGAAGGAATATTTAGAAGATATGGCATGGTTGACCCAACACAGCCCACTTCCTACTATTGCCGATGAAGCCGTGCAACGCATTCATGATATTAAACTACTTTATCAGGCATATTCAGGAATCAACATCAAGCTTATGAAATGTGCTGGACTGCGCGAAGCACATAAAATGATGGATATGGCTCGAGCATTGGATATGAAAGTGATGATTGGCTGTATGACTGAAACCTCTTGTGCTGTCTCGGCCGCTGCCCAACTCTCTCCCTTGGTCGACTGGGCTGATTTAGACGGAAACCTGCTTATCAATAATGATTTATACGATGGTATGGAAATAATTGATGGCAGGGTTACATTGAATAATCGTTCAGGTATTGGTGTTGTAAAGTTAAAAGTTTGACAATCTGAGTTTTAAAAATACTTCAACTTCTGTTCGTCCAATCAAAAAGTTGAATGCAAAATTATTTTCAAAAAAATAATAATTTATTTACATTATTTAAAAAATAAATGTTATTTTTGTGCCGATGCAAACGTTTGAAACTCTATAATAAGAGAAAAGTTAAAGTTAAATCAAAATGTCGTTTAATATAAAGTGTTAATTATCATTTATGTAGTATTAAAAATGAATCAATGAAAAATCTAATTTTTTAAAATCATGAAAATTAATCAAAAAAAAGTGATGACTAGAAGTTGTCAATTTAGAAAAATTGAGTCTTTGAGACTTAAATTTTTTGCAGTATTATTACTATTTGGTTTTGTTTCCAGCATTAATTTGTCGGCTAAAACTGGACAGGTAGTTAATGTGGAAACACAACAGGATAATGCAAAAGTTCAAGGAGTTGTTAAAGATGAGGCCGGTTCGCCTCTTATCGGAGTTAGTATAGTTGTGCGAGGCACTAGCACTGGAACAGTGACTGACGCTAACGGAAAGTTCAGTTTAAACGTTACATCTAAAGACGCTATTCTTGTTTTTAGTTATATCGGATACAAAGAACAAACTTTCACAGCACAGAAAAATAACATTACAGTTGTTTTGCAAGAAGACACAAAGACGATGCAAGAGGTGGTTGTAATAGGTTATGGTTCACAGAAAAAATTGAATTTAACTGGAGCAGTCAGCACCGTTGACGTAAACAAATCATTGTCGAGCCGTCCAATAGCTGACGTAGGACGTGGATTACAGGGTTCAGTTCCTGGTTTGACCGTTGTTGTAGGTAATGGCGAAGTTGGTTCAGACGCAGTAATGAAAATCAGGGGACAGATTGGTTCTTTGTATGGTTCTTCTAGTCCACTTATTTTGTTAGATAACGTTGAAATACCTAGTATTCAATTGGTTAACCCAAGTAATATAGAGTCAATCTCAGTGTTGAAAGATGCGGCTTCTACTTCCATTTATGGTTCTAAAGGAGCTTTTGGTGTAATATTGATTACCTCTAAAAAAGGAACAGCTACTGAATCGATGAATGTACAATATTCTACCAACTACTCTTGGCAAAATGTAGCCAAAGAGATGAAGATGGGAACTATAGATGCATTAGAGTATTCTGTGCTTGCTGCTGAACGTGTAAGTTCAGCAAAAGCTGGTGCTTTCTGGCAAGTGGACCGTGCTAGTTATGAGAAATCAAAACTATGGTTACAAAACTATGGTAGTACCGTAAAACCTGACGATCCTATGCTTTATGGAAGAGATTGGTATTTTGATGGTTCAAGTAAAATGGGAGTAAGAATGTATGATGCTTACAACTATATGATTAAAGAATGGGCTCCATCTAAAACTCACAATTTATCAGTGAGTGGGAAAAGCGGTAAAACTTCATATAGTATTGGGTTGGATTTTTTGAATCAATCGGGTATGATGAAACCTGCCAAAAAAGATGAATTTACTAAATATAATGCCTCAGTTAATTTAAGCACAGAAGTAAATAAATTCTTAACAATTCGTGCAGGATTGCTTTTCTCGAATCGTACTAAAGAATATGCTTATGTAACAACAGGTGCTGACCCTTGGCTTTATCTTTATCGTTGGGGTTCACTTCAACCACTTGGAACAGAAGATGGTGAGCAATTAAGAGGACCAGTAGGTGAAGCAATGGCAGCTAATACTGCTAAACAACAGTGGAATTATAATAATATCAATGTTGGTGCAACCTTGAACATTACTAAAAACTGGAATATTGAAGCTGATTTTACTTTCTCAAATCAAGATTTTTCGTGGTTAAGACCAGGAACTCGTTTCACTTTACGTGAGGCATGGGCTGCACCTATCAAAAGACTTGACGCTGCGGGAAATCAAACTTATGTAAATGACAAAGGAGAAGCAGTAAATGCTACCGACGCTGGTGCTATGTTAGCTTACCAACTTGCAACCACTACTTATACTGGTGTAGGATCTGCTCCTGACCATATTTATCGCAGTGCAGAAAATACTAAACAGAGAACTACCAACGTATATTCTACCTATAATATGAATTTTGGAGGTTCTAACGAACACGAAATCAAATTAATGGGTGGTATGAACCTTGTAACTAACGATATGATATATAGTTGGGCTCAAAAATCTACCCTGATGGTATATGATAATCCACAGTTTGACTTAGCTACAGGTACACAAACTGCTGGTGGTGATGCCGCATGGTCATCTCAAATTGGATTCTTTGGACGTATCAACTATTCATTTATGGATAAAATTCTGTTGGAAGCCAATTTACGTCGCGATGCTGCCAATAAATTCCCAACTCATTTGATGTGGCGTTGGTTCCCATCATTCTCTGCTGGATGGCGTGTTACCGAAGAAGAATTTATGAAACCTTTATCTCCAATTCTTTCTACCTTAAAAATCAGAGGTTCATGGGGAACTATCGGTGACCAAACTATTTCGTCAAGTTTATACAAAGCTCGTTTAGATTCATATAATAGTACTTGGTTGAATGGTGAAACAAGATACAATGCATTTAGAAACCCACCACTTGTACAACCTGATATTATGTGGCAGGATATCAATACTTTGGATCTTGGTTTTGATATGAGACTTTTTAATGATAAATTAGGAATTACTTTTGACTGGTTCAAACGTACTAATCAAAATATGTTGGTTGCGGGTGCAGCAGCTCCTGCTTCTCTCGGAACGGGAGTGCCAGTGGGTAACTTTGGAGAGTTAACTACTACAGGCTGGGAAGTTGCAATTGATTACGGCTACAGATTTAAAAACGGATTAGGATTAAATGCTACTGTTTCTATCTCTGATGCTTCTACAGTTGTTACTAAATACCAACAAGGTGCATTAAAAACTGTTTCCAATTCATTCTTCGAAGGAAAACGCTATGGTGATATTTATGGTTATACTACTGATAGACTCTATCAAATGAGCGATTTTGAATTGGATGGTGCTAATGCATTACAACTTATTACACTTACAGCAGCTGAAACTTCAGTTCCTGGATATGTTGGCAAAAAAGCTTATAAACTTAAAACAATTGATGGTGTAAAACCTGTATACCAAGTTTATTTACAAAATGCGGCTAATTTTAATTTTGGTCCAGGTGATGTTAAGTTTAAAGATTTGAATGGTGATGGCGAAATTAATAACGGTACAAACGTAGTGGACGATAAGGGTGACCTTAGCGTGATTGGTAACTCAACACCACGTTTCCAATACTCACTTCGTTTAGGAGCCGACTTCAAAGGTTTTGATGCATCTGTTTTATTGCAAGGAATTGGCTCAATGCAAATTTGGGGTGATGGTTCTTTGGCAGTTGCAGGATATCAATCATCTGACGGAGGTATGCCACAAGCTATTGCCGGAAATTTCTGGAAAGAAGACCGTACCGATGCATTCTATCCAAGAGCATACAATAATGGAGGTTCTAATATCCAAAATAATATGCAAATTCAATCGAAATACTTGTTGGATATGTCCTATTTAAGGGTAAAGAACATGACATTTGGATATACAGTACCTAATAATTTGACAAATAGGGTTTATGTTTCTAAAGCTCGTTTCTATGTTAGTTTGGAGAACTTCTTGACATTTGATAATTTAGGTGGTTTGCCAATTGACCCTGAATCAATAGCCGGTCAAAACCCTGGTATTTCAGGTTCTGCCGATGGTAGTTACAATCTTGGCCGTGTTGGTTTAGGCGCGCCTATGTTCAAAAGTATATCCATAGGTACACAAATTAGTTTCTAATCTTAAAATTTAATTTATTATGAAAACAAAAATATTAAGTCTATCAATTTTTGCGCTGCTATTATTTAGCTTTTCAAGTTGTGATGAATTACTTGATAGGCCTCCTCTTACTACGATAGAGGACGCCAAATTCTGGGTTTCTGAATCCAATCTGAGATTATTTGTAAACGATAATTATACCTACTTTTTCCCAGGTTATAATACTGCTTTTGGGTTGGATTATGCTCCATTGAGAGGTTATACTTTCTCGGATGACTTTACAAATACCAATAAACAATCACTTTTTGAAACAAGTGTCCCTACTTCGAGAAGTTCAAGTTCTCCTACTGCAGCTTGGCTTTCGACGTATCAAGGTCCTACATGGGATTTCTACTACATTCGTAAGTCTAACTTAATTGTGGAACGTATGAATAGCGACATGAAGAATGTACTTACTGCAGATCAATTTAAACATTGGATTGGAGTGGCAAGGTTCTTTAAAGCTTTGGAATATGCCCGATTGGTTGCTACTTTTGGTGATGTGCCTTATTTTGATAAGTATTTTTCAAATTTAGACAAAGACATTATGTTCAAGGACAGAACAGCACGTGCTGTAGTGATGGATTCCGTTTATAGTAATTTTGTTTATGCTATGAACAATGTAAAAGCAGACGATGGAACTATGAATGTAAATAAATATGTCGTTGCAGGTTTTGTATCAAGATGGATGTTATTTGAAGGTACTTGGCAAAAATATCAGATGAACGATAATGCACGTGCGAAAAAATATTTAGATTTAGCTATTCAAGCTGGCGATATGGTTGCTGCAAGTGGCAAATATGCAGTAAGTTCAGATTTTAGAACTTTATTCGGATCTGATAATTTAAGTGCGAACAAAGAATGTATCATGTATCGTCAGTATAGTCCTACTCAGACAGTTACACATGCCATTGCATCTTATTCGAATTGTACTGAAGCTCAGGCTGTTGCACCTAACTTGGCCCTTGTTAAGTCGTTTATTTGTAACGATGGTAAGGTATGGCAAAAATCAGGAGTGGCTAAAGCTGACTCATTTAATATTGCCAACTTAATTAAGACACGTGACCCTCGTTTTGAGGCCACTTTTTGGAATGAACCACGTAGTCAGTCGGCAACTTTACTTTATGCGTGTAAGTTTATCGATCGTGATGGAGCTCGTATTGGATCTACAGGCGTTAACATCCCAACAAAATATGCGAGTAGTACCAATACCAATGGTTATCCTGTAATGCGTTTCTCTGAAGTATTGTTGAACTGGATAGAAGCCAAAGCAGAAGTTGCAACTGTAGGCGGAGCGGCTGTAATTCAAGCTGATATTGATAACTCAATCAACAAAATACGTAATCGTCCATTGGATGCAGACGCTATTGCAAAAGGCGTGAAAAAGACAACTGCTATGTCGCTTGCTGCACTTCCCGCTGATCCTGCAAAAGATGCTGATGTTTCTGATTTAATCTGGGAAATCCGTCGTGAACGTCGTATGGAATTTGTGTTCGAGCATTCAAGACTTTTGGATATTAAACGCTGGAAGAAAATCCAATATATGGATGGTGCAGCTAATCCGGATATTTTGTTAGGTATTTGGGTTGATGTGAAAAAAGAAATACCAAGCCTATTGATTAAAGCTAAGGAAGGTAAACTCAAAGTGAAAAAAGCTGACGGAACAACAGTAACTTATTCTGGAACTAACGGTGCCGACATGATAGGATTCTATATGCCAGAAGGAGTTGCCAACAGAGATGCTTTTACGGATAAGGTTTATTTAGCTCCTATCGGTAAAGATCAGATTGATTTGTATACTGGTAATGGTTATACTTTGACCCAAACTAAGTTGTGGTAGAATTGCAGGGAGTAGTCAAAAAAATTATTTTTATTTATAAGCTACTTTCATCTGATTTTATTTGAAATTGATAGAGACCGAAGAATTTTTTTTCGGTCTCTTGATTTTTAGTTGCTTTTCTCGTGTTAGTGATATGATGTTTGTTTTTGTGCAACTTATTTAAATCTCAAATGCTTATTATGAAGTATTTCTTATCATCTATTTTTATTTTCTTGTTTTTATCGTATAGTAATGGAAATCAGCTAAATACTACTAGCTCGATTCCAGATGTAGTATTCAATCCACTCGATAAAGTTATTGTAGAGAAAATACTGACTGACCTTAATAAAGACAAGGAAATTGGTACTGGTTTATTGGTCGTGAAAGTAGGTAAACTTTTGCTCGAAACTCCTTATGTGGCCAGTACACTCGAAATTGGGAATACTGAAAATTTGGTGATTAATCTCAGGGAATTGGACTGTACTACTTTTGCCGAAAATTGTTTGGCTCTGGCTCGTACAATTCAACACCAGAAACCTACATTTGAGAGCTTTACAAAAGAACTATTGGCTATTCGATATAGAGATGGTCGATTGGATCAATATCCTTCCCGTTTACACTATTTTAGCGACTGGATTTATAATAATTCGCAAAAAGGATATGTACTCAGCCTCAGCGAACAAATTGCTAACACACCCATCAATAAGAAAATTGATTTCATGATTCAACATGTATCAAGTTATCCAGCTTTGAAAGTTCATCCTGAATTTATAAAAATTATTGCATCTCAAGAAGCTGAGATTTCTAACAGAAAAACTTTTTATATACCCAAGGAAAAATTGGCAGAAGTTGAAAATGAGTTGAAGGATGGTGATATATTCGGGATAACCACTACAATGACTGGGATGGACATTTCGCATGTAGTAATTGCCATCCGTATAGAAGGTCGCATTCATATTATGCATGCAAGTCAATTAGCCATGAAGGTAATAATTTCAACAGAAACTTTAGAAGAATATCTAAACTCAGCCAAATCGAGAACTGGAATTATGGTCGCCCGTCCATTATAATGTTTTTTTTTCTAATATTTTAGAGTTAAGCAAATGATTGACGATATTTCAAAAGTTATTATTCGTAGAATTGAGCCGAATGACATTGATAAACTAGTGTTTCATCGTATTAACTATCTAGCAGAAATGCAAGGAGATAGACCGAATGAATACAAGAAAATTTTACAATCTGAGTTAACAAATTTCTTCCGTAAAAGTATTCATGAAAATAACTTTTGGGGTTTAATTGCGCTGTATGAAGGACAAGAAGTAGCTTATGCAGGTATGATAGTTAGTCAGATTCCAGGAGATTTCAATCGAACTACTTATATGGAAGGTGCTATATTGAATGTGTACACTATTCCGATTGCCCGCAGACGAGGTATTTCAAAACTTATCCTGAAGCAATTATTAATAGAATCGAAACTGATGGGGATTACAAAAGTATCTTTACACAGCACGGATGCTGGCAAAGCGCTTTATCAAAGTTTGGGATTCGAAAAGCCTGTTTATCCTTATTTAGAGCTTCCTATGGTGAATACAAAGTGAAATCTTGTAATTCAAGAATCATAACCATCAATTTAAATCAATCCCCAAAACTCCTCCAAATTAGAGAATCTAAAAGAAAATGAAAATTTCATGCAAACGTTTGCAGAAAGTTTGGTTTTTGAGAAATTTTTTGTATTTTTGAACTCTGTTAGACGATTAAACTATTTTAAACAGCTTAAATATGAAGTCAAATCTTAGTTCTCAAATCTCCTTAACTCGCATTCCCAAAAGGTATTATCAGCCCGAAGATATCTTTGAACTTTCAGGAGTTACCCGCTATGAGAAAATCCCAACCGAGATATTCGAAAATGAAACTAATGCCGCCATTAAAGTAGCAAGCGAAATAGCTGCTTTGATTCGTCAAAAAAATGATGAAGGCAAAAGATGTGTATTGGGAATTACGCATGGAAAATCCCATTATGGTATTTATTCAGAACTAATCCGTTTACATAAAAAGGACGGATTGAGTTTCCAGAATGTAGTTTTCGTAAGTTTATTTGAGTTTTATCCGCTTACCAAAAATGCACAAAGTTGCTTGTTAAAATTACATGAGCTTTTGTTCGACCATATTGATGTATTAGCTGAGAATATTTTGTCATTGGATAGTTATATCGATAAATCATTGGTCATTGAGGAATGTAAAAAATACGAAGAAAAGATAAATGATTTGGGCGGAATAGATCTTCAGATGTTGGGTATAGGCCGCACAGGCAATATTGGTATCAACGAACCTGGTTCACAATTCAATTCAAATACCCGCCTAATTTTGTTGGACAATCTTTCCAGAAAAGACGCTTCGGAACTTTATGGAACTGTTGATGCCGTGCCAATAAGTGCTATTACCTTGGGAGTTGGTACAATATTAAAAGCCAAAAGAATAATTCTGGTAGCTTGGGGCGAGCATAAATCATCAGTTATTAAATCAGCCATCGAAGGAGGAGTTACCGATTCTCTGCCAGCTTCATTTTTACAAACACATTCCAATGCTAAAATCGTACTTGACCTTTCAGCAGCGGGCGAATTAACACGTATCAGCCGTCCGTGGTTAGTAACTTCTTGTGATTGGGATGAGAAATTGATTCGCCGTGCCATTGTATGGTTGTGTATGATAGTGAAAAAACCCATTCTCAAATTAACGAACAAAGATTATAACGATAACGGATTAAGTGAATTGTTGGCTATTTATGGTTCAGCTTATAATGTCAATATAAAGATATTCAACGATTTACAACATACAATTACAGGTTGGCCAGGAGGGAAACCCAACGCCGATGATACCAATCGACCTGAAAGAGAAAAGCCATTTCCTAAAAACGTACTTATTTTCAGTCCGCACCCCGACGACGATGTGATTTCGATGGGAGGTACATTTAAACGTTTGATTGATCAAAAACACAATGTGCATGTAGCCTATCAAACTTCAGGAAATATTGCAGTTGCCGATGAGCAAGTGATACGTTTCTTAGCCTTTCTGAAAGGTTTTAAAGAAATGTTTGACGGCGACAATGATTTGTTGGAATCAAAATACAATGAATTCAGAAAGTTTTTGGTCGAAGATAAAAAAGAAGGTGATATGGATACCCGTTCTATTTTGGAGTTGAAAGCACTTATCCGAAGAGGAGAAGCCAAAGCAGCTTGCAGGTATATGCAGTTACCGTCCAAAAACGTACATTTTCTAAATTTGCCTTTCTACGAAACAGGTGCAGTGAAAAAAGGAGCTATATCTCAAAAAGATGTAGACATTATCAAAGATTTGCTCACAGAATTGAAACCTCATCAAATATTTGTCGCTGGTGATTTGGCCGATCCGCATGGAACGCACAAGGTCTGTTTAGATGCCGCTTTGGCTGCCATCGATGAATTGAAAATGGAGGCTTGGATGACTGATTGTAGGATTTGGATGTATCGTGGAGCTTGGAAGGAATGGGAAATTGACCATATTGAAATGGCAGTTCCTATCAGCCCGGAAGAGTTGCGGAATAAACGCAATGCAATTCTTCGCCACCAGTCACAAATGGAAAGTGCGCCTTATATGGGCAATGATGAACGTCTGTTTTGGCAACGTTCCGAAGATAGAAACAAAGCTACTGCCGAATTGTATTCCCAGCTTGGACTGGCCTCTTATGAGGCAATTGAAGCGTTTGTTGAGTATAAATCATTGTAAATTCATCTTATTTAATAAGCTGTTTACAAAGTAAATAGCGAATATATTCTGTTAATAAATTTTTGAAAAGAAAATAATAAAACTATAATAAGCAAAATCAAATGAAAAAAATTAATTGCTTTATTGCATTTAACGATGTAGCACAAACAAAAAAAACAGTACAACAATTACTTCAATCCGACTTGGTAAATACTGTTTATTTATTGGCAACGTCGGATCAAACGGCTAATATTGAAGGTTGTGAGCGGTTGGAGATTGATGGAATGATGAGCAGCAGCACAATACAGAAAATTGCAAATCATGCTGAAACTCCTTTTACGCTTATTTATACCAAGGATTCGGTGTTGGAATTGGGACAATATGCATTGGAACGTTTTTATCACATTGCCAACGATACACAAGCTGGTTTGGTTTACTCCGACTATTACGAAATTAAAAAGGGAGTAAGGTCAAATCTGCCTGTAATAGATTATCAAGCTGGTAGTTTGCGTGATGATTTTAATTTCGGTTCGTTGCTTTTTTACAATTCGGCTTTATTAAAGAAAGCAGCGGCTGAAACCACTGTCATTTATCTTCATGCTGGGCTTTACAATCTTCGTTTGAAGGTTTCGCAGCAAGCTGAATTATTTCATATCAGCGAATATTTATACTCAGAGCTTGAATTCGACACCCGTAAAAGTGGTGAGAAGATTTTTGATTATGTAGATCCTAAAAATCGAGCAGTTCAGATTGAAATGGAAGCGGCTTGTACCGATCATTTAAAACAAATTGGTGCTTATCTTGCTCCCAATTTTGAGAGAATTGCTTTCGATCAAGGACATTTTCCAGTGGAAGCATCAGTTGTTATTCCTGTTCGCAATCGTGTAAAAACACTTGAAGATGCTATTAAAACAGTACTTTCTCAAAAAACTTCTTTTCCGTTCAATTTGATTATTGTGGATAATTTTTCGACAGATGGAACGTCAGAAATTATTGAAAAATATGCAAAAGAAGATAATCGCCTGATTCATATCATACCAGAACGCGAGGATTTAGGAATTGGCGGATGTTGGAATGCAGGGGTTGATTCTGAGTTATGTGGAAAATTTGCTATTCAATTGGACAGCGATGATGTTTATGAAAATGATAATACGCTGCAAACCATAGTTGATGCATTCTATGAGCAAAATTGTGCCATGGTGATTGGTTCGTACACCATGACCAATTTCAAAATGGAAACTATTGCTCCAGGATTGATTGACCACAAAGAATGGACACCAGAAAATGGACGAAACAATGCTCTCCGTATTAATGGATTAGGTGCTCCTCGTGCATTTTACACACCAGTTCTTCGCGATATTAAAGTTCCCAATACCAGTTATGGCGAAGATTATGCCTTAGGTTTAGCTATCAGTCGCCATTATCAAATTGGTCGTGTGTATAAATCAGTTTACCTCTGCCGCCGCTGGGACGATAATTCCGATGCAGCACTCGATGTGGTAAAAATGAATGGACATAATCATTATAAAGATAAAATTAGAACAATTGAACTGAAAGCAAGATTGAATATTCTGAAAACTAGATAGTAAACCATAGTCGAATTGTTAATATTCAGGAAATAATTACTATTTTAGCGAAGAAAAATTAACGACTATTCTTTAACTATCATTCTTGATTTTAATGGAGCGATTTTTGTTAATAGAATTGCTTAAATTAAAATTATTTTATATGAAAAGTACATTCATTTTTGGTTTTGTTTTGTGTTTTTTTGTTGGAGTTAATTCACCTAGTCTATCGGCTCAGGAGTACAAGAACTTTGATTTAAGTAAGTATATCACGCCTGATATAAAGAGAAGCAGGCTGGATTTTGGTTTTGATTCCTATGGGAAATTTGCTGACAATTTTGATACAGAAAAGTCATCTTTACTATTTGGTCAGTTAAATTCCTCGTTTGAGAACATTAAAAACACTAGGAAAAAAGTCACTTCACTGAATCTGAATTTAAACCTCAATGGACAATACACCGGCAGTAAAAATGATGTTTATACCAATAATATTTCGAATAGTTTTAATTTCCAAGATGGCCTTAACTTTTCATATATTGGGAAGTATTATAATTCTTCCAATTATTTTATCTCAACAGGTACAACTCTCAGAATGTATAATGAACTTGTTAACTATAATAAGAAATCAGATTTAATCTTTAAACAAAAAAGTCATAATACATATAGCGATTATGGATTAACGCCATCAATAGGCATTGGTTTAGGTAGAATTGAATCAGTCGAAGATGCAAGACAAGCTCTATATTTAATGAAGGAATTGTCAAAAAATGGAGTGTTAAATCGTGAATTATCTACTGACGAAACCTTTCAATTAGCACAACAAATATCCAGAGTTAAGAACAAAAGATTTCTTGATTCGAGGCTTCGCAAAATTGATGAAATAACATCAGTCGATTCGTTTTTTGTAGGTCATAATTTGATTCAGCAATCTGATGCAAGATATTTTACAACTTTGTATGATATTTGGGAAAATGGCGCTCTTTTTCAAAGAAAATCTGGTCATGAATTTGAACTGAAAATAGAACCTGGGATAGGTTTTAGACAAAGTAAAGTTAATAACAATTGGTTTAGTCCAGATTCTACCTATTGGTCTAATTCAACCAATAAAATATATGGAGCTAATCTTTCTATCAATTATAATTTAGAAAAACCAGTAAATCTTAATTGGCAGCATTCTGTTAGAAGTTCTTTTGGGGGGTCGTCTTATTCTTATTTAGGAAATTCGTCACAAAGCAGCTCGCAAAATGAAAATTTATCAGATTATAATACGAGTGCTTTATATCTTAACGGAAGCTATTCGATAGGTTATTATCCAACTACCAGAACAAATTTAGTACTTGGAATAGATCAGTATTTTACACAAAGGTTTTCAAAAACCTATCTAGGAGGTTCTTTCGATTCAGTCGACTGGAATAAAAATTTTGATTCAACTAGCAGATTGAATTTTTCTATTTACTATTATTTAAGCCCTCAATTTAGAATATCGGGGTCTACATCATTAAATTATAATTATTCAATTTACAATACCAATAAAAATACTAGACTTTCAGGAGCATTTGATGCAACAATAAGTTATTCATTATTCTAATTATAATGTCTGAATTCAATCAACAACTAAAATCACTTTTTAAAGAGCAACTTTCAAACTGGGAGCTTGCTCGGAAAAATTACGAAGGCTTAAAAACTGTACAAACTAAATCATTCGATTTTGATGGTTATCAGGTAAAAGTTCAATTCAATCCAGCACGCATTGTGTCGTCGGCTGCGAAAGTGGATGCTAAAACCATAGCTGAACGTAAATGTTTTTTGTGTTTGGCTAATTTACCCGCTGAGCAGAAAGGTATTACTGTGGGTGATTATACCGTTTTGGTTAATCCATTTCCTATTTTTCCTGAGCATTTTACAATACCACATAAGCAACATATTCCGCAAGAGATATTGCCATATTTTGCCGATTTGATGATTATAGCTAAGATTCTGAGCGATTATGTGGTTTTTTATAATGGTCCTCGCTGTGGTGCTTCTGCCCCCGATCATCTTCATTTTCAGGCAGGAACGAAAGCTTTTTTGCCTTTGCTGAAAGACTACAAAACTCTAAAACCAAAGAATGCTGAAATAATCGACGAAGAAGATTATTTGCAGATTTTTGAGTTGAAAAACTATGGTCGCAAAGTTATATGTATTGAAACTGATAATATATTTTCTGCACAAAATGCTTTCAAGAAATTGTATAATAAATATTTAGGAAAGGGAACAGAAGAACCTATGATGAATATTGTGTGCAATTTTGAAGATGGGATTTGGTATGTGTTTATTTTGCCACGCAAAGCATTTCGACCTTGGCAATTTACTGCGGAAGCCGATCAACAATTGTTAGTTAGCCCGGCCACAGTGGAAATGAGCGGAATCTTCATAACGCCTATCCAAGAACATTTCGAGCGAATAACCCAAGAAGACGTAGTAAGTATTCTTGAGCAAGCATCACTTTAAACTAAAATAGCGACATGAACGAACCTAAAATATCAGTTGGAATTTTATCCTCAACTCAAATTGATTTTGTATTGAATGGCGAGTTTTCTGATTTGAATGGAAATAAATATTCCGATAAACAAAAAGTGATTTTTCAAGATGGAAAAATTAATTTTTCAGGTGTTTTATTAAATGAATTGATTCTTGAACCAAGTGAAGCAAATTGCTCTTTCGATTTAATTGATGTTGTAATTGGCATTGAATTTCATTGGGAACGCAAAGAAAATCAGCGTTTTAAAGGAGCGTTGAAGTTAATTGTTGAAAATGAGAAACTGACTGCTATCAATCTTATCTCTGTTGAAGATTACCTTACGAGCGTAATCTCCAGCGAAATGAGTGCTACTGCTTCCGATGAATTATTGAAAGCACATGCGGTTATTTCGAGGAGTTGGTTACTTTCTCCTTTGCAGAACCAAGAGTCAGGAGCCAAGAGCCAAGATAAAAAATCTGTTGTCGAGTCACTGTCGTCTGGGCACATTGTGAAGTGGTATGAACGTGATGCTCATACTAATTTTGATGTGTGTGCTGATGATCATTGTCAACGTTATCAAGGCATTACGCGCGCTTCAACTTTGGCAGTCGAAAAAGCCATAGAAGTAACTCATGGCGAAGTATTGATGTCGGACGGCAGTATTTGCGATGCTCGTTTTTCAAAATCTTGTGGAGGAGCTTCCGAGACTTTTGAAAACTGCTGGGCACCAGAACATTATTCATATCTTGAAAAAGTGATTGATAATGATAAAGAACCTACGGGTTTTGAGCTCGATTTGACGATAGAGGAAAATGCACAAAACTGGATTAGGAAAAGCCCCGAAGCATTTTGTAATACGACTGATGCTAAAATACTTGCTCAAGTTTTAAATAATTATGATCAGGAAACCACCGATTTCTATCGCTGGAAAGTAGAATACACACAAGCAGAAATAAGTGAGCTACTTATTCGTAAATCTGGAATTGATTTTGGTGAAATTGTTGATTTGATTCCTGTAAAACGAGGAGAATCTGCTCGTTTGATTGAATTGAAAATTATTGGAACGAAAGAAACTATAATAGTGGGTAAAGAATTGGAAATCAGAAAATGGTTGTCGAATTCTCACTTGTATAGTTCGGGCTTTGTGGTTGACAAATCAGATATTATGAATGGAATTCCTCAAAAATTCACGCTTATTGGAGCAGGTTGGGGACATGGTGTTGGGCTGTGTCAGATAGGTGCAGCGGTAATGGGTGAAAAAGGATACAGCTATCAGGAGATTCTGTTGCATTATTTTAAGGGAGCTGAATTGAAGAGAATTTACCTGCCCCCAACCCCTAAAGGGGAGAAAATAGCCCCTAACCCCAAAGGGGAATAAGAAATATTAGTATTGATTCTTGAAAAAAATATATTTATATGACATCGAAAAACAATAACCTAAGTAGCTCTAACTCCCCTTTAGGGGCTGGGGGTAAAAAAACTTCGCCTTGGGCATGGATTCCTTCACTTTATTTCGCACAGGGTATTCCTTACGTGGTTGCTATGACCGTAGCAGTGATTATGTACAAACGTCTGGGAATTTCAAATACCGATATTGCCTTGTATACAAGCTGGTTATACTTGCCTTGGGTAATTAAACCATTTTGGAGTCCGTTTGTCGATATGCTCAAAACCAAACGTTGGTGGATAGTAACGATGCAAATGTTGGTCGGTGCAGGCTTGGCGGGCGTGGCTTTTCTTATTCCCATGCCATTTTTCTTTCAGGCGACTTTGGCTGTCCTTTGGTTAATAGCGTTTAGTTCGGCTACTCATGATATTGCTGCCGATGGTTTTTATATGTTGGCGTTGGACAGTTCTCAGCAGTCATTTTTTGTAGGAATTCGAAGTACTTTCTACAGGTTGGCTATGATTACTGGTCAAGGAATCCTGATTATCATTGCAGGAGGGTTGGAGTCGTGGACCGGTTTAGAGCCAATGACTTTCAATGTGAATTCCTCGAAAAATGCTCAAACTGAAATTGTTCTTCAATCACAAAATTTCAATGCTCCAATCACAGACGAAATGACTTTTATTGCATTTCCAGCTGATTTAACATTGAATACCAATAATATTTCACCAGATTCACTCGCAAAAATAAAAGATTTTGCGCATCAATACAATTTGGACAATAAACTTATTGCCAAGGAAATAACTGTTGAACAACAAAAGAAAGAGGACGGTTCTTGGTGGACAAGTCATGTTTCTAAACCAATTGGACATTATATCAGAGAAACCTTTGGTGAAAAGAAAGAAGTCGTTTCAGGTGGCGATGGAAAAGTTGGTAATGCTGGAATTGTGGCTGTGCGATTGACCAAAAAGCCTGAAGCAGATCAATCGGTTGTACTGAATTCTAGCATGTCCAAAGGAGATAAGAGTATTTCTTTGCTTACTGGCGAGCGTATTGTCTTTACGGAGGCCAATTGGGATAAACCTGCTTATTTAGTGGTTCAACTCGATTATAAATTACAAGATGAGGTGTCTACTAATTTTAAAGGAATTTCTGGCAATATAAAACTGGCTTGGAGTATCACTTTCTTCATTTTAGCTGGATTTTTCATCCTTATATTCCTTTATCACCGATTTGTTTTACCTCGTCCAGTATCTGATCATGCCACTGCAACTCACTCTCCTAGTGATGTAATGCGTGAATTTGGTCGTACCTTTGCAACATTTTTCCAAAAACCAGGGGTGGGCTTTGCTATTACTTTTATGTTGCTTTACCGCTTAGGTGAGGCTATGTTAGTGAAAATGGCGTCTCCATTCTTACTCGATGCCCGTGAATTGGGTGGACTGGGACTCACAACTGGTCAAGTAGGGTTGGTTTATGGCACAGTGGGCGTTATTTCGCTTACTTTAGGTGGAATTGTCGGTGGAATTGCTGCTTCTCGTAAAGGTTTGAAATTCTGGATTTGGCCGATGGCTTTGTGTATTACGCTTCCACATTTGGCTTTCTTATATCTGTCATGGTTTATGCCCGAGAGTCTCGTTCTTATTAATATTGCAGTTGCTTTGGAGCAATTCGGTTATGGTTTTGGTTTCACGGCCTATATGTTGTACATGATTTACTTTGCCGATGGCGAACATAAAACAGCTCATTATGCTATACTTACTGGTTTTATGGCTATGGGAATGATGCTTCCGGGTATGATAGCTGGTTGGCTACAGGATTTATTGGGTTACAATCATTTCTTTATTTGGGTAATGATCTGTGCTATTCCAACTTTATTAGTGATTCCTTTTTTGAAAATAGATAAGAGTTACGGAATAAAGAAAAAATAATTTGAAAAAAGTCCCCTAAATCTCTTAGGGGATTTTTTTTTGAACTTAATACAGTATTAGTTTATTCAAAATTTTCTACCTTTGCATTTTCTAATTTCAAATAACAATTAAAAAATAGAGCTACTTGAAGTCCCCCTCGGGGGATTAAGGGGGCTGTTATATATGAAAATCTTAGTACTTGGTGCCGGAAAAATGGGCACTTTCCTTACCGATGTGTTGTGCATTCAGCACGAAGTGGCGTTGTTCGATGTGAATCCTTCACGATTGCGATTTGTGTTTAACACGCTTCGTATGACCGATTATGAAGAGGTTCGTGCTTTTGAACCAGAATTGGTTATTAATTGCGTAACCTTGAAATTCACCATCGAAGCTTTTCAGGCTATTTTGCCTTATTTACCCAAAAACTGTATAATTTCCGATATTGCTTCGGTAAAAACAGGAATTCAGGAATACTATAATAGTACTGGAATGCGATATGTGTCAACGCATCCCATGTTTGGCCCTACCTTTGCAACGCTGGATAACTTGAGTACGCAGAGCGCCATTATCATTTCGGAATCCGACCACATGGGCAAGGCTTTTTTCAAAGACCTATATGGCTCACTGAAACTTAGGATTTTTGAGTATAGTTTTGACGAACACGATGAAACCATCGCTTATTCGTTGTCAATTCCATTTGCTTCGACCTTGGTTTTTGCCTCGGTAATGAAGCCCCAGGAAGCTCCAGGAACGACCTTTAAACGTCACATGGATATTGCCAAAGGGTTGTTAAGTGAAGATGATTATCTGCTAACTGAAATTCTATTTAACCCACATACGATTAATCAGATAGAAAAAATAAGAGCAGAACTAAAAATGCTGATAGAATTTATTGATAATAAGGATTCAGAAAGTATGCAGTTATTTTTGAAAAAGGTGAGGAAAAATATTGAGTAGAATGGATGCCCCCAACCCCTAAAGGGGAGTTTTGTCATCTCATAATGACTTTATAATCAAATAATAGCATACTAAATATACAAACAAACTATCTTCCTCCCCTTTAGGGGTCGGGGGCCGTTAATTAAAATTATATTCCATGGAAACAAAAGAACAAGTATTGGCAGCAATGAAAAGTGCTGGTGTGCCACTAAATGCTGGCAAAATAGTAGAATTAACAGGACTCGATCGCAAAGAAGTGGATAAAGCCATGAAACAACTGAAAGCTGATGAAGCTATAGTTTCACCTAAAAATTGCTTTTGGCAGCCTAAATGAGATTTATAAAAAAATGCTTTGAATTTTAATTTCAAAGCATTTTTTGTCTACAGGTATTTCTTCTGCTTTTTGACTTTAATCCCCTTTGCAGCAGATCGAACCAAAAATCATGTTGTTCAATGGTTTGTGAGCCTTCAAGTTCAGATTTATGTACTGCAAATTTTTTCTTTTTAACCTAATTTGCTGCAAAGTGGGTTCATTGTAAATCGAGTTCTTTGGTTAGTTTGGTTATAAAATGGTTTATTTAATATTTAGTAGGGTTATGTATTATAGCTGTAACAAAAGAAAGAATGCCTAAAATTTACTGACATTCTTTCTGAACTTATAAATTTTGAAAAGAGTATTGTGAGCTTGAACAATTTTTAATCGTTCAAAGCAATAATATACAACTAACATAAGTCGCAACTATTTTCTTAAACTTTTTTATTAATTTCGAAACGCCCTCTAAAGTTATTATTTGATTGTTTAATTTATTTTTACAATAGGAATGTTTAGTAAAAATGCTAGTTTTTCAATTTTATCAGCAATATGCCCTACACCAACTGCACAATGGTGAGCAGGTCCTTGTTTTGACCATTCGTTCATAAAACGTTTTGCACCTTTTGGAAACCGATATCGACTGTTCGTGTTTCCAATTTCAAGAATAGGTCCAGGAACTGATTCACCTTCGGCAACAAGAAGAAAAACACCATCTTTCCCATCGACCACCGACAAAATAGTTACATCCCCATGTCTTACAGTCATTTGAATAGACAAACCTTTTCCGGGTTTTCCATGGTAAATAGGTACTGGAACAAGTTTAACACGACCTTCAGCAATGGCAAAATGGGCAGGACCATCGTGTCCAAGCATTACTACATCATCTTTAAAATCCATCAAATAGAACTCTGAGAATGAACCTCCAGCACCAAACTCAGCCATTATTTTCATAGCTTGTGCATTTTTTACTTCACATTCACCTGCTACAGGTATGTTTTTTCCCGTCAACAAAGTATTTCCAGCAATAACAGAAGTAACTATATTTTCGTAGTCGTTACCCGATTCACCTTCGTAGTAATATGACATTGAGCCCAGATTCCTGTTTTTCACCAATTTATCTAATGCGATGGAGGTGCGTGCAGCCCGCTCAATTTCTGACTGCTCACATTCTTCCGCCACATCGAAAGCGTTATTAAACTCCTGAATCTTATTTTGAACCTCCTCATTGGTAGTTTCATCCCGGTATTTTTTGAGTTCACACATTTCAAGCAATTCAAAATGAGTTCCAAAAACCGCTGCTTGTTTTGTAATATCGGTATAAACATCCAACATGCCTGAATAATAGTGTCCAAGAATTCCCATGCGATTGTTGCGCAACGACATGGTTACATGAGCAGCTTGCGTCCATGCTTCAATCTCACACCATGCTTCCTCATCTTGCAGGTATCCTGTAACAAAATCGTACCGAATGCCTGAGCGATTAAATACGTTCGCAATTTCGGGCAAAGAACATGATTGACAGTGTTCTAACCAACGACCAGTCATTTTTCCACGATCGCCCAATTTATTAAATGCATCATAATCTAATTCAGCTACTGGCTGAAGATTCAGAATAATTACCGGCACTTTTAGTTTTTGAGCAACGGGCAACACGGTTGAAGAAAGCGCATAAGTTGACACATACAGAAATACTATTTCTACATCATTGGCTTTAAGCAACTCGGCTGCTTTGGCTGCTTTCAAAGGATTGTCAACCATTCCGGCATCAATCACTTCAACTCCATAAGCAGAAATCCCTTTCTTAATCAGCTCTTGATATTTATTTAAATTATTGAGCAAACCATCAAATTGTGCCCAATAGGTATCCAAACCAATACCAAATAATCCTACTTTAGTTTTCATTATGATTTCATTTAATAATTAATAATTTAACTGGACCTAATAATCCCGATTTTAATAATTCAGCATCCTTATTGTAATGTTTAAACGTAGTAAAAGTATATCTACCTGAAGTTCGTGCAGTACCATTTAATAGCCATTCTGGCCACTGTCCATTTACAATTCCGTCATCAGGTTTCTGTTCATCTCCAATTAAACGATTTGGCCATAGATTGGCTACTTCAACTTCTAATAAGTTTTCGCCTGTAACAACTGCATCGGTAATTTTAACTCGGAAAGGAACTGTCCATACAACCCCTAAATCTTTTCCATTAATTCTAACACGTGCTAAATTATTGACTTCTCCTAAATCAATATAAATATCATTTTTTTTATTTTGATTGACATTACTGGAAAGGGTGAATTTATTTTTATAAGTTGCTATTCCAGAGTAGTATTTAATACCCTCTTCTGGTCTTGTAGTCCAGTCTTGTAATTTATCAAAGACAATATTCGCTGGTCCGCCCCACTTAGTATCGAAAGACAAGTTCCATGGGCTTTTTACTTCAAATAAGGTTTCCAAGGTAGCAAAATTCTTATCTGCATTTGAGTTTGTCGATTTAACTTTTACTGTCTTATCGAAAACAATAAAATAACTTTCGTGAGATTCAAATTGAAGTGGAATTATCATTTTTCCTTTTTGAATTTTATATTCTGGAAGGATTCTGGTTTCACCTGTCATTGGATTCCATAATTGAGGTTGTCTACTGTCAATTCTAAATGTACAAACTGTGTTTATTTTAGTGTTAGTTTTGTTTGATACAAAATAAACATCGCCCCATTGATTTACTTGATGCGTATATCTGACAGGTCCTGTTGATTTAAAATCTTCAATAATTCCCATTCCCCTTAGTATAGAATCAGTCAAATCATAAGTTGGATAAAGTTCAGGGAATTTTATTTGTGATAAATTTCCCCCCCAATAAATGAGTCCTTTACCTGTTTTTCGTTTTGTAATTTCGGTAGGAGCCGTCAAACTGCCCCACAGTAGTTTTGCATTCGAAGCCACTTGATTGTCGCAGTTTGGATAATCTGACAAACTAGGTGACTTTTTTGGAGGATTACCTACAATAACAGCACCCGCTTTTGCCAACGATACTATTTTATTAAGTAACTTAGGAGTCATTGTTTCACATGCAGGCAGAACAAGAATACGATAAGTCGCACCTGCTGGAAATACAATTTTTCCATTCACCACTTTAGCTTTTAATATTTGAGAAGGCGAACATCCATCAAAATTATAACCTTTTCTGTCTGGTAAAAAATCCTGTTTCGATTGACCTGGTATTATTTCGTCTTTGACAGTGAAAGTCAGCGATTTTGTCAAAAGATTATCTATAGTCAAAGCAGAAACTGGTGCGCGAAAAACTTGTGGTGCACCTTCGGGAGTCAGGTAAAGAATATCCGCAACTGTTTGTCCCTGTTGAAGAATATACTGACAGCGTGCTACATAGTTATGATAACCTTCAGCCATTGGCCACCAAGTCTGGCCGCGGTCATGATGAATTCCATAAGGACCCATTGTCATCCCTGGTTTCAGATCATCAGGCAAGGACTGGTGTTGATAGGTGTGATACATAAACCTATTTACACCTGCAGCAAATGCCCAGTCACCTTGATTTTTCATAGCGCCTGGATATATTTTCCATGCATCGAGGTAAGCCGTAAACGACTCGGCTGCAACAACTCTTTTTCCTTCAATATGTGCAATTGAAGCAGCTTGGATGCAGCTAAAAGAAGAGTTAAAACCAAAATCTTTGGTCCAAAATTCACACATAGGAACATCGGCCACTGCACCCAACTCCATATCGGCTGTAGGATTCAAGTCGTAGGGCTCAATTGACATACCCATATTGTACTTTTTAGCGTAATTTTTTATATGTATTGCGTGATTTTCGATCACCAACTCCTGAGCCGTTTGCCGTAAATCCCATAAAAAACGTTCACTCTTTTCAATACTTTCAACTACTAAACCAGCATAAACTGGATAAAAAGGAAGTGGGTCATATCCTCTTCGTTTCAGAAATTCTTCTCTTAACTTGGATGTCCAATTTTGCGCACCCATTTCCCAACTGTCCATGTGAAGCATTTTTAAGCCACCTTGAATATTTTTATTGGGAATCCCGACTTTTTTAAGCAATTTGCCTGTGAAATTTTCAAGATGAGCGTTTAAGGCAGTTGTATCGAGTTTATCAGCTTCAAATCCAACGCCAGGAATTGGTGCAGGGCGTGTTACTGCACCATTATTTCGAGTTCCAAATCGCATGATTGTCCAATTGCCTTTAGGTGCTTTCCAATCCAGCACGCCTTCAGCATTCATAAATTTACTGATGTCAATGATTTGCTCTGTCGATATATTTTTTTGATTTGCAGGCTCATCATAGTTTGCATAGGACGGGTAAAAAGGTTTAACTCCAGGCATCGATGTATAAGGGTGGCGTAAATAAAGTGCTTTTTCAAGTATGTCAGCAATTTTATTATCACCAACGGGTGTTGGGAATGCAAGCACAGTAACATCTTCATAATAATCACTCCATTTTTGTTTGAGATCGGGAGTAAAATTACCCTCACCAAAATACGGATTGAATGGAGCTGGTTTGGGTAAAATAATAGATTTATTATCGTTATCTGAAACTTGTACTGAACTATAAACCAGGTGTCTCATTGATTCAGCACCCTTAACCCATGGTCCACCACTGCCCGTCCAACCTGGCCCTACGCCAAGACTCATAGTTATCCCTACTCGCTCACATTCTCTGACGGCATGGACAAACAAGTTTTGCCACTCTTCGCTCAGAAAATCAACCTTTCCACGAGGAATTCCAACATTAACTTCCAAAAATAAAACATGCCCCAAACCCACTTTCTTCATCGATTCTAAATCGGCAGTTATAGCTTCTTTAGTCATATTTCCATCCATGAAGTACCAGTACACCCCAGGATAAGCTTCGTGCGGGGGGGATAGAAAATTCTCTTTTAAATTTAGTGATAATTTAATTTGTTTTGGCTTCGAATATGAAACACTAAAAACTATAAGTAAAAGAGTCAGAAAAATAACCTTCTTCATATTGTTTGCTGATTGAATTATACAAAATTACTTTTCCAATACTGGCTATTTTATGTTCTGGAAAAGTAGACCTAAATACTTGTGCACTGGATTTACGTAATGAATATCCAACGATACATTATAAAAAACCTATAAGTAGTTGAGATAACTCAAAATTTCGAGTCATCTCAACTTTCATTTAAAACTAAATTCAGTTAAATGATTATAACAATCAGTTTATCTTTCTATATATAATTTTTGAGTAGACACTATATCAGAACATATAATTTTGATAAGATATACCCCATCTGGAATATTAGAGATATTTAATTTATTAGTATTCTTTGCATTTAGAAGCATACTACCATCTAAGTTAAATAAAGTAATATTGGCGCTAGATAGACCTTTAATACTAACTTCTGACTTTGCTGGATTAGGATAAACTGAATACTCATTTGTATGAGTTTTGTTAAGACCAGTAATACTTATTCTGTTCGTATTTCCAGATTTAATATGTGCTTCAATTACAGATTTATGCTGTTGCCATATTGCTTTTTGATCTGGAAACCAGTTTAAATCGCCAAGAGGCAAACCTTCAATAGATGCTGTTAGATATTGAGGATTTGAATATTTACCATTGAAAACTGGCCAGACACTGTTATAACCTATATCATTACTTGGTATCCACCACCATTGAGCCCATGAAGAAGGTAAACCTTGATCTGTTCTTCCATATGCATGAACATAATTTGCAGATTTAGTCCAAGCTAAAAAATTAGTTTCATGGTTATAAATATTGGCATCTTCAAATTGGGGATCTACATTTTGAAATAGTGTATTTCCATATTTGAAATTTGGAAAATTTGTGCTATTAAACATTTGAGCCTCACGACAATTAACCGAATCTTTTGACCAAGTTAAATCATATAAATACCCAGGAACTTTTTTATTTGCCGCACCCCAAGTATTAAAATCAGTGAGGAATTCTCTAAAACCTGGAGCTCTGTAGAAAGAATTGTATTGAATAATGTTACGACGAGGACTAGGCATTACTTCACCAGGAAAGGGTGCAGCATACATCAAATTTGGTTTTGGAAGTTTTGGGTCAGCACCTGGCATAGGTTGCCAGTTTGTTAAATATGGGCTAACATTAACATCAAACATTAGATTATTTGTCCAGTATTCCTCGTTTTTAAAAACAGCCCAATTAATTTGACTTTTGAACATAATCATACTATTATGGTTGAAATTAACATAATTATGTGTCGCCTTTGCATATGAACCATAGAAGAAGTCCATACCTATAGAAACAAAAGTATTATTTTCGACTAAGATTGAATCTAAACCAGTTATTGTGTTTGTATCGCCACCGTAAACGAATACGTGACCATCGTTAACACCTGTTGTAGAGCCAAAATCAATTAATTGGTTGTTTGTAAAAAAAGTTTTAGTTTCACCACCTAGGTCACGAATAAATGACTGCACTCCTGCTGGATGAATAACACAATTATCGATTACTAACCTAACCTTTGGAGCACCAAGAAATATACATTGTTGAGCTACTATTCCACTCAGATCTGCATTTACAATATAAATATTCTTGATTGTTAAATCAGAAACAGCATTAAACATAAAGTCTAATGGTAACGATCCCGTTGCATCGAGGTTTGTTTGTAAAGTAGCTGGCATAACACCTGGTGCAGGAATTTCACCAATTATTTGCAATGGAAATCCATCATTTTCAATATGGCTAGTAATTTGATACCATTCACCAGCTTTTAATTGATAAATGCGTTCAACTTTATTCATCGAGTCGTTGTGGCCGTATTTTGCAATAGAATCATTCAATGTGCCAATACCTGGTGCAACCCTGCAAACAAGTTGAGTCATCGATGAAACATTCTCAAAAGCGAACAAGAATACTAAAATTAAATATATTCCTTTTTTCATATTATTTTTTATTTCTTGAGTTAGTTTATTCTTTTATAAATAATTTTTTACTATTGCTGCTTTGGTCCTTTACTTCAATGAAATAAACGCCACTTATGTAATTGCTTACATCTAATGTTTGATTCCCATTAAATTTATTTTGTTTGACGATAGAACCTTTTATATCTCTAATTGTCATTTCCGATTCTATTCCAAATAGAGTTTTAATTGTCAATGAATTACTCACTGGGTTAGGATAACAAATAAATCCGAAATTGTTAGATTTCATAGATTCGAGAGAAGTAATTACAGCAGTCGTATTAAATTCAGCTAAACTCAACCAAGGATTTCCTCCACTATCTAAATTATAAGCAGTTGTATAAACTCTAATATAGCGTGCATTAATAGGTGAGAGCAATCGAAAAATTTGATCACTACTTGTAGGCGTTAATACGCAAGTATAATTCGTATAAGTTTGTCCAGGTATATCAGTCCAATTATTATTATCATTACTGTATTGAAGCACAAAATCTTTTGGAAAACATAATGGATTTGGATTTTGGTCAATTCCTTTGTCAAGCCATGGATTCAATTTTATTTCAGCAATTGTAGTAGACGCTCCTAAATCAAATTTAATCCACTCAGGTGTGTTATCCAAATGGCCAAATACTAAGCCTACAGAGTAAATACTGTTGTCAACAATGTTAGCTAAAGCCCAGGTTTGACCAAGTTCATCTACTGGTGCAGATGCAGTTACTATTACTACTGCATTTGTCCTTTGAACAGAAACGAAGAGGATTGCAAGTATGAACATGCAAATTGAAGTTTTTTTGGAAATTGTTTTCATATTCTTAAAATTTTAAAGTGTTAATATATTTGTTTCTTAAAGTAAATATCTATAAAGTACAGATTACAATTAATTAGTTCTTAATAAATTTTATAGTATTCGCATTAGAGTTATTTCTAGTTTTTACAAAATATAGACCCTTTGTGAGCTTAGATAAATCAAAGGTTTTTTCGGAAGGAATATTTGATATCAAGATTATTTCACCTTTAATATCGACAATCTCAATTTCCGAGTTTGAAATTTCATCCTCATCTTTGATAGTTAAGTAATCTTTTACAGGATTTGGATAGCAGCTAATCTTTGACAAATTATCTGAAAATTGGCTTAGTCCTTGTACAATAGATTTGACATTAAATTCAGCAATTTGAAAAAAGTAAGCTCCACCAGCATCAGTCATTTTCGTACAAGTTACTTTTACATATCTTGCAGTAGTAGCAATTGAAGGTCTAAATGACTGTACACCAGTAGTAGATGCGTAATCTACATGTGTAATGCCTGATATCTCACGCCAGCTTTTTGCATCGTTGCTAAATTGAAAACTAAAATCTTTAGGAAATCCCAGAACAACATTATTGAAAACACGTGGTGTTAAATCTATCTGATCAATTACTATTGGTGTTTTCAAATCTCTATAAATCCACTCAAGAGCGTTAGAATCATCAAAAGAGCCGTTGGACGACCAAGCAGTGTTCACGTCATCATCTCCAGCATTTGATGCCGAGAACGACGGTTCTGCTACTACACTTGAAGCTACAAATGTAGGAGATGAATCATCAATAACTTCCTCAGTGATTGTGAAATCTTGCTTGTATACATCAAACGTTGTTAGTGATGGTCCTCTACCAAACCACAAGGTGTAAGTTGTATTGCTTGTCCAGTAAACATGTGGTGTACAAAAATAATAGTTATCATTCTCTTGGATAGGGTTTGAACTGCTTTCAATCCAATTGACTCCATCATGTGAAAACATTTTTTTTGTATTAAATTTATCATGATTACTTCCATCGTAAAACATCCACCATATTCCATTTGGTGATCGGGAAACATCTACATTTACTCTGTAAACATTAGGTGAAACAACCTCGATAGTACTGCTGTTATCAAAAGTTTTGCCATTATCTTTCAATGTAGTCCTTAATATACCACCTGGTCTTTTAGAAAAATTATTATGAAAATAAAGATATATTGTTTTACCCTCTGGATCAGCTGAGACAGCACTTGGTGACCAAGCACCGTCAAGATCTTTGCCATTATCATTGCCAATTAAAATTCCGTTATGTGTCCAATTTATACCATCTACACTTGTTGAACTTGCCACATAGTTTATATGCTCTTTTAAACCAGCAGGTACTCCTGGGTTAGTAGCATAGAAAGTATAGTACATTATATAATAGTATTGTTGCTTTGCTGTATCCCATAAACGGACTACGGATGGATCATTAACCTGAACATTAGTTATTGTAAACAATTCAATATAAGGAGCCCAAGTGGTACCGCCATCAGTTGAATATGAATAGTACATACGATCCCAAGGGAGATCTGCAGATGACCTCCATCCTCCAAACCATTGCTTTAAAGTGTCATTGACTAAAAGAATTGTTGAAGCATAAATATCTTTTCCACTAAAAACTTTTATTGGATCAGTAATTGGTGAGTCGGCTTTTATAATACTTGTGCCTGAAAAGCAAATAAGGATATTGAAGACTAAAATTACTTTGAGTGTTTTCATTTTATTGATTTTTAAGTTTATGTAATAATTTATTAAAGTTTTAGACGTAATCCTAAATCGACAGTCCAACCAAACTTATCAATAGTAGTGTACTTGTTTGGTTGATCCATGTAATGAAATTTATCCACATAATTACTTAGGTTTGCAATATTTGCAATAAGTTCTAATCCCTTCGTTCCCTTTATTTTAAATTTTTGAGTCAACTGGAGGTCCCAACGTAGAAAGTAATCTTTTTGTAAATTCAGTTCTGGTGTTGCTCCAAATTGACTTATCACCAAACCTTGATATTGATATGACAACCAAGCATTAAATCCTGCTTTATTGAATCCCAGCGAAAGATTTATTATATGTCGTGGTTGATTAGCCATTGGGAAAACATAAACAGTATCAAATCTTACACTTTGAGGGCGTCCACCACCAGGAGGTACTACTGACATGAGTTTTGAAAAGGGAATATATGACTCAGACTTAGTATAAGTGTAATTTGAAGTAAAAGTTAAGTATTTAAATACTGATGGTAAGTATGAGAAGTTAGTTTGCCATTCTATTTCAAAACCTTCAACATAAGTTTTATACTTATTATTTTCCCAAACTGTAATATTTACAACATCAGTGTTTTTAAAAGGTGGAACTATAGGATCTCCTTTAATTCTATTATAGTTTCTCCCCCATAATTTATCATCAACTTTTTTGTAAAAACCGGTTAATGATAATAGTCCAATTTTATCAGCATGAAAAACTAATTGAGCATCAAAGCTTTCCCATAATTCAGTTTTTAAACTTGGATTACCACCAGCATAAGTATAAGGAGCCCATCCAGCATTTATATAATAATTTGGCATAATAGCATTGAAGTCAGGGCGACTTAAAGTTTTAGTATATGACAAATGCACATAAAATGTATTTGTTGGTTTGATTCTTAAATGAATCATTGGTAAAAAAAATATGTCAGAGCGAGTAGCTGCACTATCATTCCCAGGTATTTTTTCGTACATTGTTGGCGGAGTAACTGCTGGGAGCGAATAATATCCCATCATATTTGTGTAAGTTTTTTCATACCTCACACCTGGCATGAACATTACATATTTTGTAATATTCATCTCAGCCAAAAAGTAACCTGCATTCAATACATCAGTTAAATTCTGGTCGTTCATTGTACTATTCATTGCATCTTGTGAAAACGAGGCATTTCTTCTATCAAAAATAATCGGGAGTGCCTCACTATCTGGCAACTTGCTATAATAATCAGTTGTAGTTATCCAAGTGTTATATATCTGATTTAATTTATCAAGATTATAAGTGTAACCGAATCGATAACCATCAATAATTGTTGGCACTAAATTGCCTGTTAAGTTTTGTGCTGTAATTGCATTAGTATTATTTAAAGACAACCAATCGATATCTTTTGACAAAAGTTGTCCTGCAACTGAATTAAATGTAGGATCTAATTGAACTGTTCCATATTGATAATCTCTAATACGGTATTTCTTTTTAAATTTTGCTCCAAATTTTAGAGTTCCATCAACATCATTACTAATATTAAAAGGTAGATTGAAATTTAAGTATGCAAGCACATTTCTATCGGTCATTTTATCACTTATCTTCGACATTGATTGTAATGTTGATCTATTCAAGCTGTCAGGACTATCAACAAATAAATTTATAAGATCTTTAGGATCGTTTTTTCTCAACCCTTCAGTAAAAACTTGAAAAACTGGATTTTTATATACAAATGTCCAGTTTCTTATATTATCACTTTTATTAGATGCTTCTGAAAATGATATACCATAATCTAATTTAAGACTTAGGAATTTAAATTTAGTTTCACCTGTTAATGAAGACTGAATTATTCTTGTGTTATTCTCAGGGACAAAACTAATTGCGTTTACTAAACTTCCTGTTCCTGTTAATCCATATCCTTTACTTTGAAATTCTTCTGAGGATTTTGAATTACTATACAATGTATTTAACATAAGTGTTGTATGTTCGGCAATTTTATAGTCGAAAGCAAGCATAGCTGATTTACGATAAATAAATCTTTTTACAATATTTAAACCAATTCCATTACTTAGAAAAATTCTTTTATTTTTATCATTTTTATCATAAACAAAGCCATAGCTTGCAGCCATATTCTGATCACTTCGATTTACTTTTTCAATATTCGAAGTAAATAGAACCCCTAACTTATTATTAAAAAAACGATTACTCGCTTCGACTAAGAATTTATAATTACCTAAATAATTATTCAGATTGTTATATCCACCTTGAGCCATAAAATTTGCATGAAAACCTTTTGGTGCTTCTCTTAATTTTAGATTGACTGTTCCTGCTACTGCATTTGCATCCATGTTAGCAGTTAGCGATTTATAAACTTCAGCACCTTGTAGAGAGTACTGTGAAATACCATTAATTGATGTGCTTTTATCATTACTTCCTGTTGATGGCAAGTCAATACCATTCATAGTTACATTAGAATATCTTGGTTCAAGTCCTCTAATAACCAAACCAACGCCCTCACCAGCTTGACGTTGAACTGCAATGCCAGGCAAACGACCAATGGCCTCTGTAGCATTCGCATCCGGATTTTCCTGCAATCTATCAGCTGCCACTACGTTTTTTATGGTATTTGAGTTTATTTGTTGAAGTATTGCGTTCTTTTGTCCAATAGCTTGAGCAGTAATAACTAATTCTTTCAATATCTGAGGAGTAGGATCCAATTTTATTTTTAAATCCGAACCAGCACTTAATAATTCTTCTTTTGCATCGTAACCGATATAACTGATGCGGAGTTTTGCACTCGATGGTGCTTCTAATCTAAAACGTCCGTTTATATCTGTTGCCACTCCAATAGTTGTTCCGGGGATGATAACACTTGCACCAATAACAGGTTGTCCTTTTTCGTCGAGAACCACACCCGTAACTATTTTTGTTTTATTTGTTATTTGCGGCTCTACGTTTTTTTTTGTAATCACTATTGTATTGATGTTGAATACTGCTTGTAAATCTTTAGGTGCCAATACAATTTTCAATACATCCGTTAATGGTTTATTATTTGCATTTACTGTAATGTCTTTTTTGTCATCAACTAAAATATCCCTGTAAACTACTGTAAATGTAGTCATTATTTCAATTTGTTTCAAGAATTCTTTGATAGAAATATTTTGAGCCTTAATAGAAATTTTTTGATTTGGATTTTGGGCAAACATAACACTTCCTATCAAAAAGAAAACTAAAAGAAAACCGACTCTAAACACGGTCTGTTTAGTAAATAGTAACTTCATCATTGTGATTATTATAGTATTAAAAAATATTTTTATTCAATTGATTTTCAAATTAGCACATTTTCAAATCTATTATTCTTAATTATACAAAACAATCAACGTATCCCCTTGATTATTGTAACGTATTTTGTATTGAATCCGAAAAGTTTCCAACACAGTTTCTAAACTTTCGCTTTTAAATGCACCACTTATTAAGTCATTATCAATTGAGGGACATTTTAAGATTATTTTTACCCCATACCAATCTTCAAGTCTTTTCACTACATCAGCAAAACGTTCTGATTTGAATTGCAGCTTATTGTCTTTCCACGCCGTTTCCACTTCATTGTCAGTGGCTTCTATTTTTATACTTTTCGAAGCGTTCGAGTATATTGCTTTTTCATTCGGTTTCAAATAATAATCTTGTGACAATTCAGCCCCTGTCAATTTCACACTTCCTTCCACCAATGATGTTTCTGTTATATCCGAACCAAGTCTGGCTTTTACATTAAAGGATGTACCCAGCACTTCCACTTGTATATTATTTGCCGAAACTATAAATGGGCGGTTTTTATCTTTTGTAACTTTGAAAAATGCCTCGCCTATCAGTTTTACTTCGCGCTTGTTATTTTCACTCCTATAAACCAATTTACTATTGGAGTTCATCCACACTATCGATTGGTCAGGTAATGTCACTTGAGCTCTGTTGCCTTGTTTTACGGTAACTACAAAATCTTTTTCTAATTTGGTGACGGGCTGATTGATATAAAGGATAGCCGATAAAATAAACACAAAAGGAATAACAACCGCTGCCATCTGAATCATTCGCTTGCGCAATATTCGTTTTTTATCATACTCAACATAGAAGTTCAGTTTCGAACGAATTGCCTCTTTGTCCTTTTTATCTAAAATTTCTGAATTAATATCTTCCTTCCACTCTTCAGCAAACAGGCTTTTTAATTCAGGCAGGTCAGTGTTGTTCATTTCGTGGCGCATTTCCAGAAACTCATCTTTGCTTATTTTGCCGTAAAGGAATTTTTTATAAATTATTTTAATGTAGTTTTCCATTTTTCTTTTGTGTTGATTGTTACACGTAAATAGTTTGTTTTAGTACTATTCGGATATTTATAATTTATAAGATATCTCGAAAAGCATCAGAAACACTAAATTGTATTTTACCAGCTCCGTTCTCAGCGTTTTCATTGCTGATGTAAGCTGATTCTTAACGGTTTGTTCTGAAATTTTCAATTGAGTAGCAATTTCTTCGATGCTTTTACCCGATTCTCGGCTTAATTCAAATATCTCCATTTGTCGGTTTGGTAATTGGCTTTTGCAGATTTTCAATGCTTTGAGAAAATCATCATAATAAATTTTCTTTTCGGTGGGATTGTCCCCAAAATCAGCATTTTCAGAGAATTCAATATAATCTTCGAACTCCACTTTATTTATTTGAGACCGGAATAAATCTATCATTTTATTGTGCGACATGGTAAATAACATCGCTTGAAGTGAACCTTCCACCGATAGGCTTTCGCGCATTGTCCAAAGTTTCAAAAAAGTATCCTGCACTAAATCATTCGACATCTCTCTCGATTTTGTATGAGAGAAAGTAAAACCATAAAGTTTGTCGGCATACATATCATAAATAGCATTAAAGGCTTTGTGTGAGCCTTTACGCAATTCTTTGATGTAAGATTTTAAGATGTCGGTTTCCATCTGTTGTGATTTTAAGTGTTACACGAGAAAATTAGATAAAAGTACTAGTCAAAAAAAACTGTTTAAAAACATGTTTCTTAATTCTGTAAGGTGGGCTGTCAAAAATTAAATATGTGGTTTTAAAATCTTCGTTCCAAAACAAGTTTAAAATGCATGAACAGAATTGCAACAAGTATCAATTGGATTGGGTACCATTTATCCCGCAAGGCGGGAGCCCATTCTTAATGATAATAATAGCAACATGGCTTTAGCTAAAATGTTGTAAAAGAAGAATTTTGCTAAAGCCAATATCAAATTCAATTTTATGTCCTCCAGCTAAAGCAGGAGGCAATTCAAAAAAAATAGAACGAAAATTATTTCTACTAAATATCAATTTTTGACAGCCCACCTGTATGGTCTTTTCTTATTTTAGTACAAAGATATAAGAATTAAAAAAGAATAGCTATTTCAAATTATATTCGCTATCACTATCATAACTTTTATATACCGCTTTATCATCTTATAATTACATAGTATAATAAAACATATACAAAACGTATATAAATTCTATATAAAACGTATATAATACGTATCAATACTATATATTATATAGTTATTAAATACTTATTCTAACTTATTTTACTACTTTTGTAATAGAATTAGGAATCCTATCAACTATCATCATGGCACGTGTAAAAAACTTTGACCAACTAACAGGAACTATTGGCAATTTATCGTTTTACACCCGCAAGGGCAGTAGCGAAGTGTTTGCTCGCCGAAAAGGTGGCGCAAGCAAAGAAAAAATTAAAACCGATCCAGCTTTTGCCAACTTGCGTAAAGCAAACAAAGAGTTTGGTGGTTGCTCCAAAATGAGCAAGCAAATTCGCTTGGCATTTTACGGACTCGAACATGTGGCGGACTATAACCTGGCTCCTGCACTAAGTAAATTAGCCAACGAATTACTAAAAACAGACACTGTACATCCCAAAGGGGATCGTGAAATTGTTTTGTCGAAATACCGTTATGTGCTTACTGGATTCGACTTTAGTCGCACTACCCGTTTCAATTCGCTGCTGCGTGTGCCAATCGGCTTCAATATTGAGCGCGAAAAGCAAACAGCCATCGTTCAAATTCCAGCTTTTACCTGCAGTTTTGGGTTAAATTCAAAAGCAATATACAGTTACTTTCGCCTCACTGCCGCGCTGGGCATTGTTACCGATATGCACTTAAACCCTGCCAATAAAACCTACGAGCCCGTACATGATAAACTCGGACAAGGCTACCAAACCCGCAGCACAGCGTGGTTTAGCACACAAGGCTCAGTGTCCGAACAAGAACTAACACTTTCGCTTCTTAGTGAGAGTGTCACTCAAAGTGACACTCTCACTATTCCAGCAAGTGAGAATGTTACTCAAAGCGACGCTCTCACTACAATAAATTTCACTCATGCCGATACGCTGGTGCTGTCCCTTATCCTCGAATTTGGCACACCCGATGTTTTTGGCAATATTATGCCCGTGAGAGGCGTGGGAGGTGGAATGGTATTGGGAGTGGGGTGATGAAATTAATCATGGTTTGAGGGTTTGAGAGTTTGGAGGGTCAGAGATCCGATACTATTTGTAGCAACAGAGACCATCACCCACATCCGAGGGTCGGAGACCCGAAACATTTGTCGAATCAACTATTTGTTGAAATATAAATCCACCAATTTGTGAAAAAAATAATTCTGTTGAAAAAAAATAATTCGTATTATCTTATTTCTTAAAAATAATTTATACTTTTACATTAA